>JAQUTO010000022.1 GCA_028694305.1 Bacilli bacterium | reverse complement strand
ATCGTTCTAGTTGTGGTTTGGTGGTGAGAACATTCTGTTCCAATCCATCTGGTCACGTGGTTATTGAAAACGCCCATGATGGCATTAAACTAGTTAATGGCCATTCTTATCGTGATCCTAAATTAGGAAGTACCAATACTAACTTTGCTTTACTTGTTTCTCATGAATTTTCCGAACCATTCAATGAACCAAATGAATTTGCTTCAGAGATTGCGCTATTGGCCAATAAATTAGCTAACGATAGTGTCATTGTTCAAAAATATGGTGACATAATTAAAGGAAGAAGAACAAATGCTAAGCGTTTAGCAGAGGGGTTTGTAACCCCAACTTTAAAGACCGCTACACCTGGAGATTTAGGCTTGATTTTACCTTACAATACAATGAAATCTATCATTGAAATGTTAGAAGCTCTTGATCACATTACACCAGGTATTGCGAATGAACATACATTGTTATATGGAGTAGAAGCAAAATTTTATAGTGCAAGACCACAAACTAATGGCCATTTTGAAACAGCTATCCACCATCTTTATATCGGTGGTGACGGAGCTGGTGTGACGAGGGGTTTAGCCCAAGCCGGGGCTAATGGCGTATACATTGCATCATGCATTTTAAAAGGAAAGGTAGGAGTCAGCAATGATTAAAAAGGAAACTATCAAAAAGTACTTGGATGATCTTTCAAGCGAAGAAGCTACACCTGGAGGCGGAAGTGCCGCTGGTGTTACGGGTGCAATGGGAATTGCTTTAGCTTTAATGGCTATTCGCATTTCTGATAAGCGCAAAGCCTTCCAGGCCCTAAGTAAAGAAGAGCAGGAGAAGATAACTAACACGATTGAAAAGTTAGAAAACTTACAAGATAAAATGTTGCAAGCTTCAGATTTTGATGAAGAAGTTTTTACAGATTATATGACCGCTCTTCATTCAAAGAATGAAGCAAGTCTCAAAAAAGCCACAACAGCGTGCTTTAATGTTCCTTATAAATTGGTCTTACTATGTTTTGATGCTTTATCAGCAATTGATATTGTCGCTCCTTATGTTGCGGCTTCCTTACAAAGCGATTTAAAGATGTCTTACATCTTAGTGAAAGCGGCAATTGAGTCCTGCGATGTCAATCTACAAATTAATATGACCCCATTATTGGATGAGGCCAATAAAGTAAAATATCAAAGTATTAGTCGGACTATTAAAGAGAGTTTAAAATAGAAATATGTTATACTAAGAATAAAGGGAGGTGTGAATATGGCCAAGATTTTAATGGGTGACAAAGTCGTTGAGTCACTTAAAAAAGATATAGTTAAAGAGATTAAAGCTTTGAAAACGAAGCTGACTTTAGCCATAATTATTCCAATGCCAGATCCAGCTAACGCCTCTTATTTACGTTCAAGAGTAAGATTATGTAATGAACTTGGCATTGAACTAAAAACCTATCCTTTTGATGGTAAAGAGTCTAGCCAAGAACTCATTGAGTTAATTGAAAAACTTAATCAAGATGCAAGTATTAATGGCATTATGATTGATACACCTTTCCCAAAACACTTAAACCCAAGTGAGATTTGTTACCATATCGATTATAAAAAAGATGTGGATGGCAGTTCTCCTATTAGTAATGGCAAATCTTTACAAGGAGAATGGAGTTTAATTCCTTCTACCGCAGAAGGTGTGGTTGAACTATTAAAGTATTATAAGATTCCGTTAGCCCAACAAAAGATTACTATTGTTAATCGCAGTCGGACTGTTGGGTTACCTCTTTTTAATGTTTTGACTTACCTTGATGCGACTGTTACAGTTTGCCACAATAAAACAAAAGATGTGGTTAGTGCTTGTCAAGTGGCAGATATTGTGGTGGTTGCCATTGGAAACGCCCATTACTTTGATAAGAAGTATTTTAATCAAAATTCAGTCGTTATTGATGTTGGAATTAACTATGTAAATGGCATCTGTGGTGATGTTGATGATAGTGCATATGAAGTTGTCAAAGCATATAGTCCTGTTCCAAACGGAGTGGGCCCAGTTACCACGATTTGTTTAATCACCAACTTAGTTAAAGGTGCAAAAAAGCAGGTGGCCTAAATGGATTACGGGTTGAATGATATTGTTGAATTAAAGAAAGAACATCCTTGCACCGCGAGAAGCCGTAATTGGCAAATCATCCGGATGGGCGCAGACATTAAAATTAAGTGTTTAGGTTGTGGAACAGTAGTTATGTTAAGTCGGTACGATTTTGAAAGAAGACTTAAAAAAGTTATTAAAAAGGGTTAAATCCCTTTTTTTGATACAAAATTGAGACCAAACACCGAGATAGACAAGTTAAAATATAGTTGGTGATCATATGTTAGTTCTAAAAGACATTCATAAATCTTATGGAAAGTATGAAGTTCTTAAGGGTATTAACTTAACATTGCCTAATCAAGGGCTAGTTATGATATTAGGAGAATCAGGAAGTGGTAAAACCACCCTTTTTAATTTGATTGCTTTGTTGGATAAACCTGATCAAGGTCTAATTAAATATGGTTACGACATCATTACCAATTATAATGAACTTCAAAAAGCCAATTATCGTAAATATAACTGTGCAATTATTTACCAAAAATATCATCTAATTCCTTATCTATCGGTGGAGGATAATGTAAAACTGCCACTATTAATCCAAAATGAAACCCGGAATATTCAAGAACCTTTTTTTATCTTGAATTTAGAGAACAAACTAAAGCGTTATCCACATGAGCTTTCGGGCGGAGAACAACAAAGGGTGGCCTTAGCAAGGGCACTTGCTGCCGATACCTCGATTATTCTAGCCGATGAACCAACGGGGGCATTAGATTCACATAATGCCAACATAATTATGCAAATATTAAGGAATTCTGCTGAAACCAAACTGGTTTTAGTGGTGACACATAATCGAAAACTTGCTGAAGAGTATGGTGATAAAATTATTGAGCTACAAAACGGTAAGATAACAAGTGAAAGAAACCTGAAACAATCAAATAATCGTAATATTTTCACTGAAAAGAAAGTATATCACCCAATTAACTATACACACTTGATTTCATGGACAAAAAAAGCTGTAATTCATAAAAAGAACAAGTATATTGGCTCTTTATTGTGTTATGTCTTTTGTTTGGCCGGCATAATGCTAGTAATGGGTCTGGGTTCTGGCTTAAAGCAATACTGTCAGGAGTTAATAACAAGAAGAGTTGACCATGACTACTTAACTATTTACACGGTACAAGAAGGAGAGTTAACAAATCTTGATCCGAGAATTACAGAAATATTACAAGAAAACCAAAATAAACTGGAAGTAATCCAAAATTATGATTATTTGCTTAATCAAATGACTCTTCTTGGTGTTCCTACTGGGTGGTATTATGAGATTAAAGTCGTTGATAATATTAAAAGTGCTTGTGTTAATGAGTTGTTTTATAAAAACAATCCCTATCAAGAGACAACCTTGTACCTGGATGGCCCTATTAAAGTTCCTTATTTGACCGAAAGGAGTTATGAAAAAATTGATATCCAATTGACCTTTCCGATAATGGAGACTAGATACGAAGGGTCAATCTATAATGTTGCCAAGATCTACCTACCAAAACTCCAAGTAAGTGAGATGTTAAAGAAATATCAGTTACCTTTAATTAGCGATAAGTTAGGTAAAAAGGTTAATTTATATGATTATCTAGAAAGGTACAATGGCAAGAATATTCAACTACCAACTGAAGTAAAAATAAAAGATGAAACTACTAAAACTGAACTTATTGAAACGCTATATTCGCTGGATGGTGTTTATCCTCAATATACCACCGCTGATATTGGTGATAATTATTCATTAATTATCAGTGGAGATGAGATGTTACGAGGGACCTTTAAAGATCTTATTGAAAATGGTGAGAAGGTCTTGCTTCTTTTCTTATTGACTCTTGTTTTCTCAATTATTAGTTTAATATCTTTATTACTGTATTATTCACTGAAAGAACGCGAAAAAGAGTTCGGGGTTATTCGTAGTTTTGGCGGCGCAACCTATGATGTCTATAAGCTTATTGCTCTAGAGGATGGCTTCTTTAGTCTAGCATCTTTTATTATCGCCTTAAGCTTAGTTCTCTTTCTTAAAATCATTTTATATTATTATAGCAACCGCATCTTTATGGAACCATATCGTTTTGATATTATTCAACTCAAATGTATCCATATTTTAGGTACTTTTTTGATTTTGTCGTTCGTTTTTATTTTGTCGGCAATATCTCCAATCGCCAAAAGTAGTAAGACCAATATAATCAGTGTGGTTCAAGATGATTAGGTTAAGAAATATTACCAAAGTGTTCAAAGCTTTGGGTGGGAATAACAAGATTCTTGATAACATCTCGTATGATTTCATTGAAGGTACAATCTATGCAATTGTAGGAGCATCAGGAAGCGGGAAAACGACCCTACTAAACATCATTGGATTATTGGATTTTGATTATCAAGGCGTTTACCGAATCAATAACACCAGAGTTACTAAATCTAACGCTAATGATATCCGTAATAATTGGATTTCATACGTTTATCAAACACCGATAATGTTTGATTATCTAGATTGCTATAGTAATATCAATTTACCACATTATCTGAATGGTGATTTGGTGCCCAAGGGTCTGATTTCTAGCACACTAAACCACTTTAATCTAAACAGTTACAACGATAAGAACATGCTCAAATATTCTGGGGGAGAGGTTCAAAGAGTCTCTTTTTGTAGGGGGATATTGGCGCGGAAGCAAATCCTTTTGTTAGATGAAGCCACCAGTGCGTTAGATAGTAAGAATAAAGAAATCATTCGTCAAGAACTAGAGCAACTGAAGAAGAATCGGATTATTATCATGGTTAGCCATGATCTAAACTATGTAAATGGCATCGCTGATGTAATCCTAACGATTGAAGATGGTAAGATTAAAGAAGAAAATGTGGTTGAAGCTCCTGCGCTTCCGCTCAAACTTAATAAGAATAAGCCCTTAAAGGGTGACTTAGCCATAAAAATGGGGGTTTCCTTTATTAAAGCTAATTATAAAAGAACAATTACTTTTGCTATGATGTTGGCTGGAGGGTTAGCGGGGCTCTGCTTATCGTTATCTCTTTGCCAAGGCTTTCTAAAGTACTTTGAAAGCAGCATCAAAAAAGATGTTAGTAATAATGTTTATTTAGTCTCCAAAAAGGATGAGAGCGCACTAACCCAAAAAGATTTAGACTATTTTAGACAAAAAGACTTAGATTATGGGCTTATTTGTGATGAAACGAAAGGCGTTATTTGTGATAAAGAAACTGGGAGTTTGCTTGTAGGTGTTTTTAGTCAAGAATTAGGTTATCTTTATTTTCAGGTAATTTTTGATTCAGAAATTAATCAACCATACCTTATTTCTCGGCCTCTTTACGAGGAATTGGGAGAAATTAAGCATCTAACTTTACTAAAGGATGAGAAGTATATCATGATTTTTTCATCAAAAATGATGATTGAGGGAAAAAGTTATGTGATAAAAACCAAAGATTTATCTTTATTTGCCTTTTTATTTGAGGAAACTACCTCAGGGAAGTACCTTTATCTCTATAGTGAAGAACCAATTCAGGTGGTAGGAGCTAGTTCTTATATAATTAACCATGTTTATCAAAGTTTATATGAACCAATTGAAAACATAGTTGGGGGCCTTAAGAAAGGAATCATTGTCTTTTGTGGACTTAGTTTCATTATTTCCTTACTTGGAGTAATGACAATCAGTATATTGGATTTACTAGAAAGAAAAAAACAAATCGGATTATTAGAATTACAAGGGTGGAACTATCTTGATATTATTAAGGTGTTATCGATTGAGATTGTCGTGCGAGGTAGTTTAACAGTGATAATTACTTTTGTTAGCACCACGATAGGGCTTGTTATGATGAATAGTGTTTTCCAAACTTTATTAGATGCTCAGGATTTGGTGGTTTCTTTTAACATTAAAACTATGTTAATAGTTATGATTATTGTGTTTTTATCAATGATTATCGTGGATATTTTGCCTTTTTATTCTATCTTCAACAATAATATCAACTCTAATTTGCATGAGTGAGGTTTTTTAGTTATAATGGACTTACTCTTTTAGGGGTGGGTAACATGAAAATTTTAATTCTCACAACAAAAGCAGGAGCGGGTCATAATATGGCCGCTTATGCGATTGAAGAAGAATTCAAAAATAAATATTCGGGCCAAGTAGAGACAGAAGTGATGGATATGTATAATCCTCGTCATCGTCTCTTATCGTTTTTTAATAATGAGTTTTATTTTTGGTTACTCAAGTGTTTTCCTAAAACCATGCAAAAAGAATACCATTATATCATGAGACAAGCTCCAAATTGTCATAAAAATGGTTCAAGACAAATAGCTTTAAAAGCCAAAAAAATAGTCTTAGATAAAATTAAACAATTTCAGCCAGATGCTATTGTTTCAACTCACCCATACGGGGTTGCTGTCACCAGTTACTTAAAAGAACAGGGTGAAATAAAATGTCCAATATATGCTGTGGTAACTGATTATGCCTTGCTTCCACATTGGGAGAATGCGTATAACATGGATGGCATCTTTACTTCTTGTAAAGAAATCCATAAACAGTTAGAAACAAGAAATTTAGATCCAAACCTTTTTGTTCCAACCGGGATTCCAGTCTTCAAGAAGTATGAAGATGGCAATCGAGACTTAGCTAAGTTAGATTTACTACTAGATCCCCAAATATTTACGATATTAGTTATGAATGGCGGAACAGGATTAGGGCGAAACAAAGAATTACTGCAAAGAATTGAGAGTTTAAAAGAGCCATTACAACTAATTATGGTCAATGGTAATAACAAAGAATCTAAACGTAAAGTGGCTCGGTATATTGTTAAACACCCAAATAGCAATCATAAGATTTATAATTTAGGCCATGTTGACACAATCAAAGAATATATGGCAGTAAGTGATATCTATATTGGCAAAGCTGGAGGCATTTCTACTACCGAGGCCATCAAAATGCATTTACCAATTTATGTCCCTTTTGTTCCACCATATCACGAAATTCACAACATTGAGTATTTAGAAAGCAAAGGTATGGCAATCTATGATCCTAAAATGGAGCATTTGGCCTCAAATATCGAGAATTTTATAGTTAATCCTCAAAAACTAACCATTATTCAACAAGCAATGGAGGCATCTCCGTACCACGATAATGCTGAACATATTTGCGATTATATTGTAAATTACAAAAAAAAATAAAAAAAATACCAAATTAAAATAAAGTTGTGCTATAATGATTGAGTATCGCTAGAACAAGTGATACAGAAAACGAAAGTTAGAGGTTATTTTTAATGAAAGGTAAAGTCAAGATGTTCAACAAGGAAAAAGGCTTTGGATTCATCACAAGTGAAGAAGGCAAAGACGTATTTTTCCACTACTCCGAATTACAAGTTGAGGGTTTCAAAACTGCAGAACCTGGCGAAGAAGTCGAATTTGACGTCAGCGAATCAGACAGAGGCCCAAGAGCTTCAAATATTCGTAAGCTTTAATTTAGCAAGAGTAAATTGAAAGAAAAGACCACTTAGGTGGTCTTTTTTTTGCTGTTGTGCTATTATATTTATGCTAAATGAGGTGATCATATGCCATTAACAGCCGGAATTGTTGGAATGCCTAATGTTGGTAAGTCAACTTTGTTTAATGCCATTACTAATTCACAAGTCGAAGCTGCTAACTATCCATTTGCGACTATTGCTCCAAATAAAGGAACAGTTGAAGTCAATGATGAAAGAGTGCAAGTTTTAACTAATATGTTTAAATCAGAAAGAACTATATCTGCTACTTTTGAGTTTACAGATATTGCAGGTTTAGTTAAAGGAGCCAGTAAAGGTGAGGGTTTAGGCAACCAATTCTTAGCAAATATTCGGGAATGCGATGCTATCATCCATGTTGTGCGTTGCTTTGATGACCCAGATATTGTTCACGTTGATGGGAGTGTAGATCCTAAACGTGATGCCGAAACCATTAATCTTGAACTAGTTTTTGCTGATCTTGATGTTATTCAAAAAAGAATCGGTAAAGTTGAAAAAAAGGCTCAAGTTACTAAAGATAAAGAGTCGCAACAAGAATATGAAGTTTTAAAAATGATTGAGGAGCCTTTGTTAAAAGGTTTACCGGCTCGTTCAGTTGAACTAACTAAAGAACAGGCCTTAATTGCAAGGGGATTTAATCTTTTAACAGCGAAACCAACTATTTATGTTGCTAACGTCAGTGAACAAGATATGGCTGATGCTACTAAGAATCCCCATTTTATGGCTTTAAAGGCAGTGGCCGTACAAGAAGGAGCAAGTATTGTTCCTATTTGTGCAAGAACTGAAGAAGAAATTGCGGCTTTAGATAAGAAAGATCGTCAAGAATATCTAGAAGCCATGGGAGTTAAAGAAGCTGGACTTGATAAAGTTGTCAAAGCCGCTTATAAACTCTTAGGATTAGAGACTTTCTTTACTACCGGACCAGATGAGACAAGGGCTTGGACTTTTAAAGTTGGATCAACCGCACCAAGATGTGCCGGAATTATTCATACCGACTTTGAAAGAGGTTTTATTAAAGCTGAAGTTTATAGTTATGAGGACTTAATGAAATATTCTACAGTCGCTGGTGTTAAGGAACATGGGCGCTATAGAATTGAAGGTAAAGAATATATTATGCAAGATGGAGATATTGTCTTCTTTAGATTTAATGTATAATTATGAAGTTTAAAAAAGTCGGATTAGTTCTCGGTGGTGGGGGCGGTAAAGGCTCTTACCAAATCGGGGTTTATAAATACTTGAAAGAACGCGGATTTGTAGCGCAAATTCAGGGGATTTCTGCTAATTCAATTGGCGCATTAAACTTGTCACTATTAGCTAGTGGCAATGTTGAAATGGCTGAAGAAATTTGGACAGGGCTTAAGCGAAGCCAAATCCTAACTCTTAAGAATGTGCGTGAATATTTTCAAAAAGGCTCTTTTAGCATTTTTTCAAGAGAAGGAATGCTAGCCATTTTTCAAGATATTGACTTAACTACACTTTCGAATAGCTCACTTGATCTCTTTGTTTCAACTTATGATGAAACAGTGGGGAGAGGTGAGATTTTTAAGTTGAGTCAACAAAGTGTCGGCGATATTATAAAGATTATTTCGGCTTCAAGTGCGATTCCAAAAGTTTTTCCACCGGTATTAATCAATGATCATCAATATTCAGATGGGTATCAAAGCGATAATTGTCCAATTCAACCACTAATTAAAGAACAATATGACTTAATTTTTGTCATTCCGTTAGGAAGCAATGGAGCACCACGGCCAAAAGAATATCAAACAACACATATAATTGATTTTGTTGATGAAACGGTCTTGGAATCTGGAACTTGGAAAGGTACTTTGGGTTTTGATGCCAAGATTTCACTAGAAAGAATTCAACAAGGATATGATAATGCTAAACAATTGATTGAATATTTAGAATCAATTGATTATTTTGAGACATCAATCTGGGAAAGGATTAAAGAGTGGTGGCGTACCAAGATTCGCCATTTACCACCTAAATATGCTAACTATTACTGCTTAAAAGATATAAAAAAATAGAAAAAGACGGTTTTTACAATAAAAAAGAGATTTAGCGCATTAGGTTGTTGGAGACAAATAAGAAACTCGGTTATCAAAGGTGTTTCGACTAAGCCTTAAATAGCAGATAACATACAATTGTCACACTTGCCATTCTCTTGATTGGCGTAAAAACAACGGAAGTTGCTTTTTATTTTTGCATTTTATAGGGAGGAAATTAAAAATGAGAAAAATTAAAAGTTTAGGTCTAGTTACGTTAGGATTAGCTTTAAGTTTAGGTGTTGTTGCTTGTGGTAGTAAGAATGTCGAAGGTACTACAACTGAATTAATGGAGAAAGTTTATGCTGATGTTCCAGCAGATGAACTACCCATGATGTTAAATAATACTGAATTAACAACAGACAATATCGAGTATTTCTTAGGAACAACCTTCAAGTTTAGTGAAGGAACTGCTAGTGAACCAATGATTGGATCCATTGCGCACTCAATTGTTTTAGTAAGAGTTGCTGATGGTGAAGATGTGAATGCTGTTGTCACTGCAATTAAAGAAAACATTAATCCAAGAAAGTGGATTTGTGTGGAAGCTGAGAAGGTTGAAGTTACAAATCGTGGTAATTTAGTTTTAATGGCGATGTCTAGTACCACAATTGTTGACACAGTTGT
>JAQUTO010000021.1 GCA_028694305.1 Bacilli bacterium | reverse complement strand
GCCACTCTCCCTATATTATACTTAGTGTCACTTACTCTATTTATCCTAAAAGAATGACTCTTTATTTGATATTTCTTTGGTATATTCACATCAATAACATCAATCATCCTATTGCTAAGATGATTTAGATATAATGCACTGCGTTTAGAATAAGCAATGTATTTATACCTTAATTGAAAAGTATAAAGTTCATCCTCAATACAGCCATTAACAAGGTATACTCCTTTGTACACCTTTCTAATGGTCCCTTCTTTAACTAGCCTAGATAGATAGATGGTGGGGATACCTTTGGTGATTAAATCATTATTCCTGATATAACCATTTGATAAATTAGCTAAAGTTATGATTTTATTTTTGTTACCTTTATTCCCTACTATTATAGGGTTTGTTTCTTTTTTCTTCATACATACCTCTGTTGCATTTATAACACCATTGTAACATATCGTGGTATTTTTGCAACACATACTTGTATATGGGTTGAGGATGATTTATTTATCAAAATGAAAGGTTTTACCATTTTTACCAAAAGTTTTCATTTTGAGCCAGTTGCAGCTATTTTGCATTAAATTTATATATCAATTCCCCGGTTTATAGTGTGACATACTCACACTTTTTAGATTTCTTTAATCCCAGTTACACAACTTTTCCAATACTTTTTATGGTTAAATATATAACTTTTCTAATACTTTCTATGTCTGAAATCACTACTTTTCCAATACTTTAACTATTACGTGCTTTATAAGCATTATAGTTTTCGGCATTCAGGCAAAGAGTTGCACAAAAGAAAACAAAGCTTCGTGCTTTGCTCTCTTTTAATTTACTTCATCAAGAAATCGATAATATTAATTACTTCGATGCCATCAATCTGTTTATTCTTAGTATTGTCCATTGTCAGTATGACTTTCTTATAGTTGTCTTTGATAGCCAATAAAGATCTTTTCTCTCTTTCTTCAACCTTTTCATCTAAGATGCTTCTAGTCACTTGATAATAAACTCTTTCATTTGGTTTAACGGCTATGAAGTCAATTTCTAAATCATTGTATTCCCCAACAAAAACCTCATAACCTCTGCGTAGTAATTCAATGTATATGAGATTTTCATAACTACTACCACTATCATAACCAGCCAGTCCGCTTATGATATTTCTTAAACCATTATCAATAAAATAGTACTTTCCTTGCGTTTTTAGTAATTGCTTACCTTTTAATTCATACCTTGGAACACGATAAATTAAATAGGCGTTTTCAAGCATAGAAAGATAAGTTGAGATTGTTTCGCTAGTGATACTACTACCATTCTTTCTTAGATACTCGGCAATTGCGCATGGAGTGGTTAGACTCCCAATAACTGATGCCATATAATCAATCAACCTATCTAAAAAAGCCGGATCCTTGATTTTGTTCCGATTAATAACATCTTTTTTTAAAACAACATCCTTTAAATCAGTTAAATAACTCTGCATTAGCCATTCATCATCATTCATATTAACCAGCATTGGCATTCCACCATACTTGAGATATTTATCAAATTTATCATATTTATCTTCATTTTCTTTGAAAGGATACTCTAACAAGAATTCCTTAAAAGAAAAAGGATAAATCTTGATGGTAAGTACTCTGCCCGCCAACAAGGTTGTCAATTCACTAGATAACAAGTAAGCGTTAGATCCCGTAATATAGATATCTGAATTAACATCAACTAACAAAGCGTTAACACCTTTTTCCCAACTTAGAACATTTTGAACTTCATCTAAAAGGATGTACTTCTTACTCTTACCACTAATTTGGTTCTTAATCTGATTATATAAGTCTTCATAGTCTCTAATTCCATACCATTCAGCACTTTCAAAATTCATATAAATAATATCGGAATCACTTATTTTTTGAGATTTTAAATAGTCTTTATACTGCAAAAGAAGTGTACTCTTACCGCTTCTTCTAACGCCAGTTATAACTTTAATTAAATTAATGTCTTTACCCGCTATTAGTTTATTTAAGTAATTTTCTCTAATTAACATTAATCTCACCTCAAACCAATTATATCTAAGGTGTTTCCTATTGTCAAGTTTTACGGCTATAGACGAAAAACTCTTGCAAAATTAAAGTTTTCAGTCTACGGCCGTAAAACTATATACATTTTTCTGGTTAATATTGTCCTCTAGCGTATATCACCTTTTTCATTAGATTGGATTCTTTCATTTTGGATGCGAGTTAAAACAAGTAGATCTCCTTTTGAAACCTTTTTTTCGCCAAATAACATCGTTACCGTCTGATTATCCTTAAGTATTTCCAATCGAACAACGCCCAAAAACTTTCTTAAATTAATTACCTTTTCTTCTTTTGTACTAGCTTTAGGCAACCAGCCAAGTTTAACAACCCGTGAATACGGATAGTTCTTAATAAGTTCAACATCTTCATCCATATTATTCTCATTTTCAACTTTTAGTATGTTCTCACGATATAAAAATTCTAGGTTATTCCAAAAACTGGCTGGGATACCCAAAACCATTTCTAAACGCATAGCAACATCAGTAGTTAAAAGAACATTGCCATTAATGAGTCTGCTAATATGTTTCTCTGAAAGATCCATTCTCATAGCAAATTTCTTTTGGCTTAAGCCTCGCTCAACCAATTGTTCTTTGATAGTTACTCCCGGAGGAGTAGCTATATATGTTTTACTAATCTCCATAATTATTTACCTCTAAGGTAAATTAATCATAGAATATAATATACTATATGTCAACATAGCAATATATCTCAAATAAAGAAAATCCCCTATAAAGAAGGGATTTAATGAATAATGGAGCAAGTGACGGGAATCGGACCCGCATAATTAGCTTGGAAGGCTAATGTTCTACCACTGAACTACACTTGCAAATAAAATGGCGGTCCGTACGAGAATCGAACTCGTGGTCTTCTCCGTGACAGGGAGACATGTTAACCGCTACACCAACGGACCTAACGTGGTGACCCGTACGGGATTCGAACCCATGAATGTATGCGTGAAAGGCATATGAGTTAAGCCTCTTCTCCAACGGGCCATAAACATAATGGCGGAGTAGGCGAGACTCGAACTCGCGCGTCAGTTACCCGACCTATATCCTTAGCAGGGATACCTCTTCACCAACTTGAGTACTACTCCATTACGTGCTTTTTAATCTTATCATAAAAGCGACTTGCTATCAACATTTTTTACATTCTAAAGCGGCCGACTACTCTTTATCATCAGGTTTATTATTGTCTTCTTTTGGTTCGGCTGGTTTAGCCTCTTTAATCTCTTGATCTTTCTTCATACTTTCCATATATGCTGCTTGTTGAGCTTTAATCTCAGCTACCACCATTTCTAGTTCCGGTTTACCATAGGTAAAATAGAATTGGCATTTTACTAAAACATAGTAAAGATCAATGAATACCACTAGAATAGCAATAATAAAGGCCATCATCACATAAACAGCATAGAGATTGGTAAATAATGAACCATAAGTTAAATAGTAGAATAAATACCCTAATCCCACACTTGCTAAAGCTAAAAGTCCAAATAAGAAACTAATACCTAAATACTGTTTCTTGTGCTTTTTAACTATTCTTTGGGAGATTCTAACTGCGCTGTCCACATCAAAAGGCATATCTAAACAGATGAAAGTTGCTAAGTTAGATGAACAGCCAACTTTAACAAAGATACAAGTAAAGACAATTGCTCCGACAATATAACCCACATAGATGAGTTCCATTACCCAACTGATACCATAAAGTGTTTCCATGATATTAGTTGCATTATTAGCGGTTATTTCAGCCCAAATAGTTGGTTCTAAGTTAGGAAGTAAGGCCACCACAATGGTTGCCATAATGGTCATGGTAATCACAATACCTAGAAAGCCAAAGCCAAAACCTCGAATTGAAGTTTTAGAACCAAAGATGACACTTGGCCCCATATTCTTGAAGCCATAATAAATATCGGTATCAATTAAAGGATAGTGTTGTGTTGTTTTCATCGCCACATAGTTCAAGGAGAATTGAATTGGGAATAATAAGAATAAAACTAAAAGGAACCATAAACCAATAATGTTAGAAATAGCAATGGCAGCAGTAAAAATAACTATTAAGATAAAAGCATACACTAATAGTTGTTTCCGATATTCAGCAAAGATAGCTGTCGCATTTTTAAATAATTCCTTAGTTTTCATATATTTCACTCCCGATGTTTCTCTTTATATTCCTTCGCAAGACCACCTAAAGCAGTCTCCCGGTATTCTGATCTTAAGTGTTCACCAGTTACTTTCATAACTGCCACCACTTCATCAAAACTAACTCTATTTGTGCGATGTAAGGCAATATACTTACCAAACAAAGCAGCATCATAGGCTCTTAAAGCTGCCACTCCTCCCCTTTCTATACAAGGGATTTGGACGTAGCCTTCAACTGGGTCACAAGTTAGACCCAAGTGATGCTCCATTGCTACTTCAGCAGCATATTCGATTCTTTTAGTATCTTCTTTGAGTAAATAGGCTATCCCACTTGCTGCCATTGAACAAGCTGTTCCCATTTCTGCTTGGCAACCACCTTTAGCGCCACTAATAGTCGCATTACTCTTGACCACATTACCGAAGACTCCTCCCACCATTAAGGCTTCTAAAATCTTACTTTTAGCAAGATGTAAGTCATGGTAGAAGAAATAAAGTAAGGCTGGGAAAACTCCGCTACTCCCACAGGTTGGAGCACATACAACAATGTTACCAGAAGCATTCTCTTCACCCACTGCATAAGCATAGGAAGTAATGAGCATTTTATTATGCTCATATTCATCGTGCTCAATATGTAAGGCATCTTGATAAATAGCTCCTGCTACTCTTTCTAGTTTTAATTTACCTGGAATTAGTCCAGTTGTTGTTAATCCACGGTTAATACAATCTGACATCGTAGTAAAGACTAAATCTAAGTATTCTAGAATATCTGGTTCATAATGCAAAACATAATCAACTAATGACCAGTTATTCTTTTCACATAATAAACGGATGTCAGTAAAACTCTTTTCTGGATAGACTTCTTTGACTTCAAAGGGTTTACCCTCGATTTCGATATTGCCCCCACCTATAGAATAAATGATTTCTGAACCGATTTTATTGTCGCCAAGATACGCTCTAAATTCCATCGCATTAGGATGATACCTCTTAAAATGAGGGTCAAAAGTAATAGTAACTGGGGTCGGTTTTAACTCTTTTTCAATAATATAATCAGTTAAGTGTCCTTTACCAGTTAAGGCCAAAGAACCAAATAACGTGACTTCATAACGAGTCACATTACTGTACTTATGTTTGAAATACTTAGCCGCTTCACTCGGCCCAATGGTATGGGAGGAAGAAGGTCCCGGCCCTATTTTATATAAGGCTTTTAATGATTCCATTTACCGCTATTCATCCTTTTATCTTCCACTGAAGAGTTATGATAGTCATAAAGATCGGCCGCTAATTGTTCTAAGTCTTTAGCAGCAAAGATTGGATAATCTTTATCATTTTCGAAAGTATCGATGAATCTTTCAAAGTTCTTCTCTTCAATTAAATGCAAAGAAGAATTATGGATTTCTAATGAATCAATGGTAGTAGTTCTACTAACTAAAACCACATTAACTAAGATATTCGGATTAACATTCAAGATTCTAGCTAAATAATCTACTCTAGTTTCATTGGCTAATAAGGGATTATCAATGATATCGGTATTCTTACCATCAGCTAAAACCCATTTATCATCGATATCTTTACCGCTTAGAAAACCATAATAGAACTTGGCAGCAATTACATAGATAAAACGATCACCCATTAAAACATAATCAATATCTAAGTATTGCTGGGGAGCAATTCTTAAGCAAAGATGGGATAATAAGAGAAAATCCCTTTTATTAACATATTTCTTGATTAATCTTTTAACATGTAAGTTTTTAGTTAAACCATAATAAATAAACTGAACTTTATCTAAGAAGACAAAAATAACTGATAGAATAGCTATCAGGACCAAGACAATTATCGCAATAATTGTGCCAGTGTTCATTTATTTCCCCCTAAATAATTTCTAAGGCTACTTTCATCATACTTGTAAACTTTTGTTCTCTTTCTAAAGGTGTAGTAACGATACTATCAACAAAGGAATCAGAAACCGTTAAGATAGTTAAAGCTTTCTTACCTAGTAAAGCCGCATTGCAATATAAGGCATATGATTCCATATCTACCCCTAACACTCCAAGCTTAGCCCACTTCTTCCATTCATCTTTATCAACAGTATAGAAAACATCACTAGCAAAAACATTTCCTACATTTACGGTAAGTTTTTGTTTCTTGGCTTCTTGGTAGGCTGCTTCTAATAATTCAAAATCAGCTAAAGCACTATAAGTGCCGCCTAAATTGAATTGGTTACTCCAATTGGAATTAGTGCAACTACCTTGGGCTAAGATAATACTATAAACTGGAGCTTTCTTCGTATACGAACCACAAGTTCCAATTCGAATAATCTTTTCTACCCCATAAAACTTAAAAAGTTCATAAGAGTAGATCCCCATCGAAGGCATCCCCATTCCTGAACCCATAACACTAACTTTTTTACCTTTGTAAGTTCCGGTATAACCGAACATATTCCGCACTGCATTGAATTGCTTAACGTCTTTTAAGAAAGTCTCAGCAATGAATTTGGCCCGTAAGGGATCTCCCGGCATTAAGACGGTTTTTGCTATCTCGTTTTTTTTCGCATTATTATGAGGTGTTGCCATAATATCCTCCTTTAGGCATCGACCATGACAGTTTTAGCTAAAACATCATGGACGCCACAATTATCTTTCCGATATAACATTAAAATTAGATTCAAGATAACACCAGTACCAAGTGTAAGTAAAGGTAAGGCTATCTGACCCAATAAACTTCTAACAAATAAAGATAAGAAAGTCACATTAGTTCCATCTTGTTGCACCATTCTAATCTTAAAGAGGAAACAACCCAGGGTTTGACCCTTGGTATAAAGTGGAACAATCGCAAAGTAGATGACAAAGAAGACTGCAATTAAAATACCAACTTCAATCAACTTAAGTAAGATTGGAGCATTAATAACAGCAGTATTACCCAAGAATAAGGTTAAGATTTGCCAAGATGAAGTGATCAATAAAATAACAGCAATAGCAATGCCATTTACGATGACATCAACAATTGTAGAAAGTATTCTATAACGAATCTTTGCAATATGCTTATTCATACATCCTCCTAAATCAGTTGAAAGACTTGTGTTGCTAGTAGAAAGTATACCATTAAAGAGAGGGCGTCGACAATAGTTGTTACTATTGGTTGGGCCATTAAAGCTGGGTCTAAGCCAATCTTTTTAGCAAAGATTGGTAATGATGCCCCACAGATTTTAGCTAAGAAAACAGTAATAAAGACTGTTAATGAAACTAGGAAAGCCACTTCCACTGCTGGAACATTGCCACTTAGTTGAACTAAACCAACTAGTATCTCAATATTAATCCAAGCAAAGACAAAAGCAGCAAGACAACCACCAGTAATACTAGCCACTGCCATTTCATGCACTAAAACACGACCATAACTCTTTTCTTTAATCTCACCCAAAGCGAGACTTCGAATAATCGTAGTTGAGGCTTGTCCCCCGCTATTACCCCCGGTATCCATAATCATTGGAATAAAGACAGTTAAAGCCGGTAGTGCCACTAAGACACTTTCAAAATGGTTAATAATTAAACCAGTGAAAGTAGCGGAAATCATTAAAACTAATAACCAGACAATTCTTTTCTTTGCTACCGATAAAGGACTTAATTTTAAATATTCTTCTTCTAACGGTTGCATAGCAGCCATCTTTTGAATATCTTCAGTCGCTTCTTCTTCGATAACATCGATGATATCGTCAGCAGTGACGATACCAACAAGTCGACCATCATTAGTAATAACTGGTAAAGCGTTTAAGTCGTATTTCTTGAAGTTTAAGGCCACTTCTTCTTGGTCATCACTAGTTTTAACACTGACAAAGTCAGTATCCATAATATCAGCGATAGTTTGGCCTTCTTCAGCAAAGACAATGTCTTTTAAAAGTAAGGTTCCGACTAATTTACGAGAAGTATCAGTCACGAACAAGTAAGAAATAGTTTCCGCTTCTCGCCCAGTTTTTCTAATTCTCGCTAAAGCTTGAGGAATAGTATCTTCAGCTTTAAGTTGGACATATTCAGTGGTCATGATAGAACCAGCCGAATTTTCTTTATAGTTCAAAAGATGATTAATATCTTGTCTAGTCTCCTTATCCGCTGATTTTAAAATCTTAGAAACTAGATTAGCTGGCATTTCTTCCATGAAGTCAATGATATCATCAGTGTAGATATTCTCTAAGATATCACTTAATTGATTAGAAGATAAAACCCGTATCAAATGTTCTTGGACATCCGGATCTAAGTAACTAAAAACTTCACCAGTTTGTTCTGGTGGGACAGTTTTAAAGATAAATAAGAGTTCGGCCGGGTTATCAATCTTGTTTAAAGTTTCGGCAATATCGACAATATTAAAGTCAGTGAAGATTTGGCGTAACTTCATTACATCTCTTTTTTTGAGAGCACTTAAAAGCTCTACTTCATTGTAATCTTGGTTTTCAGCCATACGCCCACCTCCTCACATCCTTTTTATTATACTATAATAAAAGTTATTAAAAAAGAAATTATTGTCCTAGTCTAGTAAAAAAATAACTTTTAGTATATTATTATAGCAAGGGGTGAGACTATGTCTAATCAAAAAGAAACAGAATTTGACCCACAGAAACTAGCTTATTTAAAACTATTATCGCATTCATTTCCAAATATCCAAAAAGCCAGTACTGAAATCATTAATTTACAGGCGATTATGGAACTACCTAAGGGAACTGAATTCTTTATGAGTGATGTCCACGGTGAGGCCGAAGCTTTCCTCCATATCATGAACAATTGTTCTGGGAATATCCGGAACAAGATTTCCCGTTTATTTGAAGGTAAAATGACCGAAACCGAGATTTCTGATCTTTCAACCTTGATTTATTATCCAGAAAGAAAGATGAAGATAGAACTTACTAAGCTGAAAACTGATGCTGCTAAAGACGGCTGGTATTACGATACCTTAGTTAAACTTGTCGAACTCTGCCGTTCTTGTGCCACCAAATATACCCGTTCTAAAGTTAGAAAAGCCTTACCTAAAGATTTTGAGTATGTCATTGATGAATTAATCAATGCCGATGTTACTCAGCCCGATAAAGTCTCTTATAATGAAAAAGTTATTCAATCCATCATCGATATTGAGCGTGCTCCAGCTTTTATAATTGCTTTAAGTAGCGTTATTAAAAGATTAGTCATGGATTCGCTCCATCTTATCGGTGATGTTTTTGATAGAGGTGCTCATCCTAATGTTATTCTGGACTATTTAATGGCTCATCATAATGTTGATATCCAATGGGGTAATCACGATTGTTTATGGATGGGAGCCGCTTCAGGTAGTGGTGCTTGTATTGCTAATGTCTTAAATAATGCCATGAAATATAATTTATTAGATGTTCTTGAAGATACTTACGGGATTAACTTATTACCTTTAGCGGTCTTTGCTAGTGATACCTATGAAGACTCACCTGTTTATTATCCTAAAGTTGAAGCTAAAACAGAAGATTATTCCATTAATACCTTGCAACTAGTCGGTAAAATGCGGAAAGCCATCAATATTATCATGTATAAGATGGAAGGAAAACTGATTAAGCGTCATCCAGAGTATCATATGGAAGATCGTCTCTTACTGGATAAAATTGATTATGAACATAAAACAATTACCGTTGATGGTATTACTTGGCCAATGAAAGATACCGACTTCCCGACTGTTGATAAAAAAGATCCATATACTTTATCAAAAGAGGAAGGTTTAGTTATGGAACAGTTGATGCATTCCTTCATTAACTCAGCTAAACTCCATGAACATATCCAATTTATGTATACAAAAGGCTCAATTTATAAAGTTATTAATGGCAATTTGTTATTCCATGCTGGTATGCCAATGAATGAAGATGGCTCCTTTATGAGCTTCAACTTCCAAGGGAAAGACTATGCTGGTAAAGCCTTATTTGATTATTGTGATCGAATGGCAAGACAAGGTTTCTATGGTATTCCGGGTAGTGATGATAAAAAATATGGCGAAGATTTCTTATGGTGGTTATGGCAAGGTAAAGATGCTCCAACCTGTGGTAGAAAGAAAGTTACCACTTTTGAAAGAGTCTTCGTTGCTGATGAAAAATCTTGGAAAGAGCCTAAAAACATCTATTATACTAAATACCAATATGATGAAAATGTTTGTGACCGCATCTTTGATGAA
>JAQUTO010000020.1 GCA_028694305.1 Bacilli bacterium | reverse complement strand
TTCCATATCTTGAATAGCATCGACAATTGGTCTTGCTAGTAGCTGTGGTAAAGATATCACGAAGGCATCAAGTTGAATTGAATTTAACATCTTCATGCCAATTGGATCTTCTCTACCCACTGTCGCACCATCCAGATAATACATCATAGGATAAATACCGACTACCATCTCGTTAGAACCTAATTGATAGTCTGCAGTTGCTCTTTTTAAGGTATCTAAGTCTTTTTCATTGATGATTTGACTAGATGAAAGAACATTGCTCTTGGCTTTACGCCGGTGAATATCCAGGTTAGTCGAAGGTAAGACGACGATTAATTTTGTAATTCCGAAGCCAACTTTTTGGGCTTTATCTAAAAGTTCTAAGACAGTTTTTTGAATTTCTCCTCGGGAGTTTACTTCGCCATTATTAATCCCACTTGAAGGAGTCATAAAAGCGCCACAGAGTTTAAATTGTTCTTTATAAACTGTACCGATGACGAGTTTAGCATAAGTTTCGCCAATATCGATGGCAGCATATGTGTTTTCTGGCATCATAATACCCACCTAACTTTCACAAGGTAAGACATAATCGTTAGAGCGATATATGTAACAATACCCTTTTTCTTTACTCACAGCTGATTTTGCAATAACATCCCGAATATAAGACAAATTCTCTTCGGTAAGTTTGGAACTAATTCCAGCAGCATCAACTTGGAGTTCTAAGTCAGCATTTAAGGCAATACTAGCACCGTTAAAGGTTACATTAACAACTGTGTTGTTAGTTACATCTTTGTTCAAAGCAATCGTTGATATGGAGTTCCGAATATCCTTACTAACTTTTCCAAGTTCTAAAAATAAGACACTCTTTTGAGCTTCGCTCATTTTATCAACACTATCAATATACGGAATAGCGCCAAAATTTGCAATATGTTTTAGATTATTTGCGCGATAGTCATTATAGCCACTAACCTCATTACCATTACTTAGGTAATAGATGCAGTTATCGCCATAATTAGTACAGGTTGCGCTTGACTTACCAACGACGCTAATTTCGTCAATGGTTATTTTGACGCCGAAGGGGGTAATTGAAATGTCAGCGTCGTTGATATAGTCATAATTTCTGTAATTTGCTTTAATTGTGTCTTTATTGAGTGACCAGATGAAGTTAGAAGATGAGAAACCACCAATTTCATATAGATCATTCGTATTTAGCATTGTTAAATTACCAGAAACACTAACGATTCTGGCTTTTGACAATGGGCAGATTAGATATGCAACAATGACCAGCCATATTATCGCAACGATAATTATTCTGGTCTTTCTTTCTGTTTGGTTTTTTAACTGAGCTTCTTGACAACGATTTTTAAAGGTATTCGCTGTTAGCTCTGGGCTTTTTGTATTGAAAAAATCCATGGTTCTCTCTCCTTTCACTTTCTGAAATCCTAAATCATACTCTCAAATGATTTATTCTTGTGGCGCGCTGTTATTGTCTTTATCAGCGGTCATAATTGTTGTTGGATTTTCTAGTTCATTTATTTCGCGTTTTAAGGTTGCGTTCCGATTTTCCAGTTCAGCAATCTGATTGGTTAATAAGTAATTACCTTGTTGCAATTGCTGCGTCTTTGGTTGAATGAAGACAAAAGCCAGAACGAAAAGAGCAACACTCAATGCAAAAATAATCCTCGCTGCATAATCGAATTGACGCATGTTCTTTTTTCTGAGTTTCATGTTCTACCTCCTAAAATCTTTCAATGATTCTTAACTTAGCACTATGGGAACGCCGATTTTCATTAACTTCCATTTCACTTGGAAGGATTGGTTTCTTAGTTATGAGTTTATAGTCTAGTTTTTCTGGAGTAAGATTAATTGGTGCGAAACGGTTTGGTTGGGTTTCCTTCGCATACTTATTGAAGACATCTTTGACCAGACGATCTTCTAAGGAATGGAAACTTATAACTGCTAACCGACCACCGTGATTTAATAATGATAAGGCTTTTTCTAATGATTCTTGTAAGATACCTAATTCATTATTAGTTTCAATACGTAAGGCTTGAAACGTCTTCTTGGCTGGGTGTGTTCCTTTTAAATATTGACTTGGAACAGCACTTCTAATGATATCTACTAATTCAAATGTTGTTGTGATAGCTCTCTCGCTTCTAACTGCAACAATTTTTCTAGCAATACTTCTTGCATACTTCTCTTCCCCGTAAGTGAATAGAATACGGGCTAAGTCGGCTTCACTATAAGTATTGACGATATCGTAAGCGGAAAATCCTTGATCCTGATTCATTCTCATGTCGAGTTTAGCATCGTGTCGGTAGCTAAAGCCTCGTTCAGGAGCATCAAACTGGAAGGAAGAGACACCTAAATCGAATAGGATTCCATCTACCCTTGTCACACCGATCTTTTCTAGTTCTTCCTTGATAAACTCGAAATTCTTGTGAAATAAGGTAAAGTTGTTGAGAGAGAGAGTTTGTAGATGCGCTCTAGATGTCTCGATGGCAGTGGCATCTTGGTCAAAACCATAGAGATGTCCTGTCGTTAAACGACTTAATATTTGATAACTATGGCCAGCTCCACCAATAGTGGCGTCGACATAGATACCAGTACTTTTAAGATTCAATCCAGCGATAACTTCATTCAGAAGTACGGGCGTATGAGCGAATTCCATTTTACTTAACGAGTGTTTCAGCAATATCTTCGAAGGAAGATTCTGCACTCTTTTCGTAAGCTGACCACTTTTCTTTTGCCCAAATCTCGATGTGATCGAAACTACCAACTAAAATAACGTCTTTATCAATCCCGGAATGCTTTACTAACCCATCTGGTAGTAAGATACGGCCATGACTATCACACTCTAATTCGAAGGTGTTACTAGCAACATAACGTTGCAGTTGTCTGGCATTACGGTCATTAGTATCAAGAGTTTCAAGTTTTTGAGTATAAGTCTCAAAATCTTTGGAAGTGTAGATTGAAATACATTTATCAAGTCCTACAGTGGCAAAAAAGGTACCGCTGAGTGCATTTCTGAACTTAGCTGGAACTGTTAAACGATTTTTGTCATCTAAATTGTGATTGTATTGACCGATGAACATATTTTTCGCCCACTTTCTCCCATTTCCTACCACTATTATACATAGCAGTTCCCTTTTTGTAAACAAAAAAAAGCGAAAATTTTTAAAATTTCGCTTTCCTTATTTTTAATAAATTAAAATAGTCCCGAGATTATGCGACTTTTTTGCCATCATAATATCCGCAAGTTTTGCAAACATGATGTGGTTTAATCATAGCTCCACAATTCTTGCAGGCTACCAATGTAGCTGTTGCTAAATGAATATTAGCACGACGTTGAGCTTTTCTTGTTTTTGATGTTCGTCTTTGTGGTACTGCCATAAAATTCCACCTCCATTACTTGAAATAATCTTTCAATTTTGCTAAACGTGGATCGATTTCATCCTTTTTACGATTAGCCAATTCATCTTCGGTAATAACTTCCCAGTTCCCTTTTTTAGATGCCGGGTACTTTGCTCCTTGTTTCACCACTTTTAAGGGAATTGAGACTACGATTAGTTCGTAAACTAAAGCGCAGATATCTAACTCATTTCCTTTAACAAACTCACAATCTTTATCCTGGGTTTCAATGAAGGAGTATTTCTCATCATAATCAACCGCAAATGGATAAGGTGTCGCTTCTAAAGTAACGGCACAAGGCACAATCATTGTACCTGTCACCACAAACTTTAAATGAACTTTACTTGTGACTTCGTCAAATGTCCCCTGACCCTTAACTCTTACATCTTTTAAGTCTAAGAGATTTGGCGTCTTTTTAATCAACGCCGGATCGTAGACAAGTGCTTCATCAAAGACAAATTCGGGATGAGCATTTTCTTTTAACCATGCTAAGGTCCATTTCATAACCTTTCACCCCACCTCAAAATGACAACCATTATTATAGTAAATACACCCTTTATTGTCAATAAAAAGTCCGTTTTTACTCTGTTCTATTGATCGGAGCGACTATAGGCGTTCTTCATATAGTTACTAGCTAACCATAATGCCCTTGAAACTGCTTTATCAGTGGCCACTTGAACCATGGCTACTAAGTCTTCATTAGCTCTGCTAATTAAACTATAATCGTGTTTCTTGCTCATCTCTTTGTCAAATTTATTTAGAATAACCCGGCTCTTATGGGCAACCATATCTTGATATCTCTCGATATCAGGAATTGCAAAACGATAAATCGGATCTGCTAAAGCCCCAATTAGTCGACTAGCCCAGTAGAAGTTATCAATAGTAACCTTTTCACTGGTTTTGGCTAAATAACTTGGAATACTTGTTGTATTCGCATAGATTGGCACTATGGCATTAAAGACATTTGAGCCAAAACAAATCCATTCAATTGAACTTATCTCGGCTGGAACATAACCTCTTATCTGCGAAATTGTTAAGAAGTTTGTTCTATTAACGCCGATTGGACGATAGATTCCCCTTCTTGGATTATGTTCATCTTTGGAATATGGATCATATGGTGTACCTTGATAGTGAGATGATAAGATGTATTTTACATCTTCAACTGTAATTTTATGTTCAGGAACTAAACTCCAGGGAATATCATCGCTTTCTGGCATATAATCCGCCATCGGTCCATCCCATTTATAGGTTTTTGGATTAAAATAACGTGCCATATACCAAGCTCTAGGTGTGTTATAGACATGATCAGAATCACTATGGCTACCATAAGCAAGTCTTGGATTGAACTCTTGGTCTAAGTTTAAATCTAAATAAAACTTTTCGGTTAGTTCTTTTAGTCCTTTAGAGCACATATTCTCTTTTTGAGCTCCATAAGCATCATTAAAATCAAAGTTATCAAGTCCAAATTGATTTGGCATTATGACGTATTCTTCATCTTTAACTCTTTTAGCAATCCAGTTATGGCCACCAATGGTTTCAAGCCACCAAATTTCATCTTTATCCGAGAAAGCAATCCCATTGCATTCATAAGTTCCATACTTTTCAAGTAACATTCCTAGACGTTTCGCCCCTTCTTTGGCGCTTTTAACGTAAGGTAAGGTGATTACAACAAGGTCTTCTTCTCCAATCCCAACATTTGGAGCACCTTTTTTCTTTTTCTTCATTGGGTTAGCCCAATCAATTTCAATTAATGGGTCAGCTCCAAAAACTCTTGGATTGGTTGTGATTGTTTCAGTTGCAGTCATACTAACATTGGCCGAATTAATCCCCGCTGCTGCCCAAGTCCCCATTTTAGGGTCTGCATTTGGGCAACTAGTGTAACTTAATGGATTATCAGGTAAATCAATTTCTACTTGAGAAATCTTGGATTTATATTTCCGTGGTTGATCTTTTGGATCCACAACTATTAATTTCTTGCTACTATACATTCCAGCAGGAGAATCTTCATTTCTCGCAATCAAAGTTGAACCATCATAACTAGCTTTCTTACCGACTAATAACGTTGTACATGGCATATCTCTCACTCCTTTGTTATACAAAGACCATTTTAACATTTATTAGTACTAGAATGTAGCACAATCGTTTCCAGTTGAGAAGATTAGGCAAAAGATTTATATTATTAATGAGGTAAATCAAATGAAAGCATGCGGTTTAGTTGTCGAATATAACCCTTTTCACTTAGGTCATAAATATCACTTAGATAAAGCAAAAGCCTTGAGTGGAGCTGAAGTCACTGTCGCCGTAATGTCGGGCAATTTTGTCCAACGCGGTGAACCAGCCATTTTCAGTAAGGATATAAGAGTTAAGACTGCACTAGATAATGGAGTCGATTTAGTAGTTGAACTACCCTTTATTTATGGAGTTGAAGCGGCCGATATCTTTGCTAAGTACTCCTTGTTTATCTTAGAAGCCCTTAAGTGTGAGACCTTTGTCTTTGGCAGCGAAACAGGGACGGTAAAAGACTTGAATGAAAAGTATCATGCCGATAGCATATCAACGCCTAGACTAGATGAAGTAATCCAAGAGAATTTATCTAAAGGTTTGGGCTATCCTAAAGCTCGTGCTTTAGCTCAAAAGACTATTCATAATTACTATCTAGAAACTCCTAATGATATACTTGCAACTTCCTACATTAATGCCATAAAACGTTATAATTTGAGCATTAAACCGATAAGTTTCAAGATTTGCAAAAAATATAAAAACGCAGCAAAAATAAGAAAAATGATATTAAATAATAAAGATATATCAAAATTAGTTCCTAATAAGTATTCTTTTACGTATACTAATAATCTTGATAAATACTTTGACATCTTAAAATACAAACTTCTTACCACTTCCAGTTCTGAATTAGCTTCAATTCACCTGGTGGATGAAGGCATTGAGAACCTGTTTATTAAGCAAATAAAACTAACTTCTAATATGGCTGACTTCATCGCCGCTTGTGTCTCAAAAAGATATAGTGGTGCCCGGATTAAACGCACCATTATCCACATCTTAAACAATACCGATAAACAAAAGGCAGAGCGAATCCTAAGCACAGGTATCCCCTATGTTCGCGTTTTAGGTTTCAATGAAGTGGGTCAGAAATACCTGAATTCTATTAGCGAAGAGTGTCATGTTCCTATTCTCTCTAAATTTGGAGGTCGCGACTTAGAATTAGCCCAATTAGAAAAGCGGGCTAGCGATGTTTATTACGCGGTTTATAAGGAGCCTAGTCGGAGTAAATTCCAACGTTACGAAATAATCAAGTTCCCAATTAGAAAAATAAGTACAAAAAAGAAATAGGAAAGTCCATAACATTATGTTATAATGTTAGATGTTTTAATAAAGGAGACGTACGCATGGATTTATTTGAAGTCATACCAACTAATCTCTTTACAATTTTAACTAGCAAAAATCGGAGTGTCTATGCAGACTCCCTTTTAATTATGCGGAAAGCTTTTAAAGAGAATGTTTTAATCGATAAAGAGGTCTTAACAAACGAATTAATCAATGAGTTACATAGCAACATCTTTGATATTGATGTTAAGGCTGATGAGGATCCAAATGCCGCTACATCCTATAAAGATGCAGTTAGTTTGGCAAAATACATTATTAAGCGTTTGGCCGATACTGGCTGGATTGATATGGAATATGAATCAGAAGATCATTTGGTTGAATATGTATCTTTACCACCTTATTCTGTTCATTTTATCAACATTATCGCCGATTTAACTAATAATGAGGTCAAAGAATACGATTCTTTCATGTATGCCATGTATTCCTCTTTACTGAATGCCGATGGCGAATATAAAGACTATCGTTATACTGCCCTCAATTCAGTCTATGAGAAAATGCTGGAGTTTGAAGATTCACTAAAGACCTTATTTCATAATCTAAAACGCCATTATACCAACCTAGTTTCATTAAAAACTGTTAATCAAATCTTAAGTGAGCACTTTGATTCTTACCAAAAAGATGTCATTATGCAGATTTACTTGCCACTTAAGACCAAAGACTCCATTACTCGGTTTAAAGGCAGTATTTTTACTATCTTAATGAAATGGATGAGAGATGCTGACATTATTGATTCAATGGCAGGTCAAGCCCTAGTACAAGCTAAATACCCAGATGTCGATTCCGCTCATGCCGGAATCTTGTCCAAAATCAATTATATTGTTGATAAATTAACCGATTTAGAAGAACTAGTTGATTTAATTGATAAAAGAAATACCACTTATGTTAGTGCTGCCACCGACAAGATGTCTCATTTACTTAATAATGATAAATCTATCTCCGGTAAACTAACTAAGATCATGGCTAAAGTTGCAACTGACTTACAAAATGGCTATGAATCATCCCTAGATGTGACCATGGAAGTCTTACAACTACAAAAACAACAGGTTTTAAGTGGTGAATCACTCTTTACTCGGGCTCAAGGTAATTTTGAAACCGATGATAGTGGTCCAGGCGAATTAACTTATGTTGATGATGAGGTCGCTAATAAACTAACCGAAGCTTTTGAGAGTGAAACTCGCAATCGTTTCTCACATCAAAATGTTATTAACTTTATGAAAGAACAACTCAATGATAAAGAGAGTGTCAATAGTAATGAATTACAACTCAGTAGTATTGATGACATGATTTTATTAATGAATGCCTTTATGGATGCTTATGATGACAAACTATTTTATCGCATGAAACTAGAGCATGGGCAAGTCATTAACAATGACTACCAAATCCCAAATCTAGTCTTCAGCAAAAGGAGGAACTAAACAATGTTTAATCTAGATAACTTTTCCGACTCAGAAAAAGATCGTTTTACAAAGTTAGTTAATTACTTACTTAATCGTACATATTTAACTAGAGAAACTTATGAAGCCAAAGATCGGATTGGTAAAATCAATGCCGATTACCGCTTTGTAGAACGAAATATTGAAACTTTTGCTGCTTTCTTTGAGATTGCTGGTTATGAAATCAATAAAGATGATAGTGCCGGAATCATTGGTATTACTAGTATTTATCCAACTAATCTAGTTAGACTTGATAAGTTCACTACCCTTTTAGCCCTGACATTAAGACAAGCTTATGATGCTGCCATTGAAAATGGTTCAGCCAGAGGTGTTGTCTTCATTTCAATTAGTGATTTGATTGTCAAAATGATTGATAATAAATTCATTACTAAGAAACCAACCATTGTCCAAATGACTTCTTCCTTAAGAATGCTCATTCGTCACAATGTGATTGCACGTTATGATGGTAATTTAGAGGAAAGTAGTGCAATTATTACTATTTATCCAACAATTACTAAGGTTGTCTCTAACGAGAAAATCTCAATAATTTACGCAAATCTCTTCAAAGAAGAGACAGCTCCAGTTTCTAATGAGCCGGACTTATTTTAGGAGGTCAAAATCATGAAAGTACTTAAAAAACTTCTTCTTATCAATTGGCATTATTTTTCCTTTCAAGAAATGAATTTTGACCAAATTAACTTCTTAACTGGTAAAAATGCTTCAGGTAAAACCACCATTATTGATGCTTTACAGCTCTTAATCTTAGGTGATACTACTGGTCGTTATTTCAATAAATCAGCTACCGATAAATCTAACCGTTCTTTAAAAGGTTATTTACGTTGTGAATTTGGCGATAACGATGATGGTACCTCTTTATATCTACGTAATGGAAAGTTCACTTCTTATATCGTTAGTGAATTTTATGATGATATTGAGAAGAAACCTTTTACTTTAGGGGTTGTTATTGATAGTTTTAGTGATGAATCTTATGAATATAAGTTCTTCTATTATAAAGACAAAATCTTAAATAATAGTTTTGTTGTTAATAATGTTCCAATGAATCAAAAAGACCTCCGAGTAGCCTTAACTGGCAACTACCCTGATGTCCATTTCTTTGAAACCAATGCCTCATACCGCGAATTCTGTAAAACTTTATTTGGTAACCTAAGTAACAGCTTCTTTACCTTATTTAAGAAAGCTATTCCTTTTTCACCTATTGCTAATATTGAACAGTTCATTACAGATTATGTCTGTGATGTTAAAGAAACCATCGATATTACTTCAATGCAAGAAAACATCCGGGATTATAAACGCTTAGAGATTGAAGCTACTGAAGTCGCCAAAAGATTAGATAAACTAGCCGCTTTAAACGAGAAATATACTAATTGGAAATCTGACTTTGATCAAGTCTCGCTCCAAAAGTATCTAGTTAACCGAGGCGAACTCTATTTAGCCAATAAATTCCTCGACAAACTTGATGATAATATCAAAGATATTAAAAATGAAATTGAAGATAAGAATCGGATCTTAAAAAACTGTGATGTCCAAATCCAAAAACTTAAGGAAGAAAGAGATTCTTTAGTCCAAGAAAAGTTTGGTTCGGATGTTTATAAACAAAAAGCAGTCTATGAACAAAAACTTAGTGATGTTGAAGGTCAAATTGCCAAACTTGAAGCTCAAGTTTCTACATTACAAGATAGTTTAGCCAATTACATTTATATTTGGAATAATGCCGCTCGTAACTTACTCAATAACTCAAAAGACTTAACTCCAGCCTTAATTAACGCAACTAAGTCCTTAATTGCTGAGCTAAGTGAGATCCAAAAAGAAAAGAGTATTAGTACAAAAATCTTACAACGTTTCCAAACAGCAACTATCTCTTATCTCACTACCCTTTCTAGTGAGGGTTTCACTATTCGGAATAACACTTTCCAACTCAATCAACAAAGAAGTGTCCTAGAGCAAGAAATTACCGCTCTAAAATCGGGTCATAAAGCCTACAATGCACCTTTAATGCGATTTAAAGAAGTCATTGAAGCCGACTTGAAACATCAATATAACAAAGATATTCAAGTTGATTTCTTAGCTGATTTAATGGATATTAAAGACGATTCATGGCGGATGGCCATCGAAACATATTTATATTCCCAACGTTTCTATTTAATCGTGGATCCTGAATATGTTGATGCTGCTATTGCTAGTTATGAACGGAACAAAAAACAATATCATTTTGCTAGTTTTGGTATCTTAGACACGGAAAAGATTGCCAGTTCCAACTTTGAAGTCCAACCTAACTCCATTGTTAATGAAATTAGTAGTAAAAATGAGATTGTGATGAAATATGTCTCTTCTTTAATGGGTTCACTCATTAAATGTGAAAGAATCGAAAACTTAAGAAAGCATAATCGTTCATTAACTAAGACTGGTATGCTCTATCAAGGTTATGTGGCAAGGCAATTAAATCTAGCCAATACCATTCCATTTATCGGTAGTGGTTCTACCCAAGATCAATTAGATTTCAAGCAAGAACAACTCCAAAATATCAATTCTTCTTTATTAAGTGCTAGTAATATCACTAAACTACTCGACTCTTTCCAACACCTAGAAGCTTTTAATACTAACGAAATCAAGAACGCTGAAATAAATCTCAA
>JAQUTO010000142.1 GCA_028694305.1 Bacilli bacterium | reverse complement strand
TCATTTGATTAGGGAAGAGTTCGACCACTTTTGGATATATATAATTTAAGTAGTTTTCATTCCGACTAATCATGTTTTCATAGAAACGGGATTGAGATTCATGAATGGCTAAACTAGCACCATCATCCAGGGCGGTACCTTTAATCTTATCGGCATGAGATTGATCGTAAATTGCATGACCACCTTCATGAGCACAAGAGAAGAGGTTAGAGAACAAATTATTCGGATAGACATGAGTTGTAATTCTAATATCATTAGTGGACACTTCATTCGTGAAAGGATGTTCAGTTTCTTTGAGCATTCCTCTGGAATAATCATAGCCATTGAGTTCAGTTACATAACGTCCTAATTTAAGTTGAGCATCATGCTCATAATTACGTTCATTAAAATCAGTTCTAATCTTGACTTTACTATTTTGGACTTGTTTAACTAAAGGCACAATCCTCTTTCTTAATTCATCAAAGAAAACATCTAACTTTTTAATGGTGATGCCTTCTTCATATTGATCAAGTAAAGAGTTAAAAGTATTACCATCAATCTCGCCATAATAGGTGGCAAACTTCTGATTGAACGCCACAATCTTTTCTAAGTAAGGTTCGACCATTTTAAAATCATTCTTTTCTTTTGCTACTTTCCATACTTCATTGGATTTAGAGCAAAGAATGGTATACTCCTCATATTCTTGAGGAGGAATCTTCTTTGAGAGATCAATTTGTTTTCTGGCTAACTTAACAATTCTTTGATATTCAGGGGTTAATTTAGCATAATCCTTTTCTAAGGCAATAATGATATCTTCATATTCTTTCGAAGTCGTATATAAGAAATAATCTAAACCCAAGACACCCATTGCATCCGCTCTTTCATCAACGGCTTTCTTAGGTCCTTCGGTTTCGCCATCATAAGAAAGAAGAGATAAAGCATAACGATAAGCCTTACACTTCCGAAAATGTTCTTCAAAACGTTTAACACTATCCATAAATAATCCTCCAGTATATGAGGAAATTATAATGATAAGGTATTTAAAAAGCAAATATGATACAATATTTAAGAGGTGTTTTTATGCATAAAGTTGGTAATTCTATCGATATTCATCGTTTAGTAAAAGGTAATGGCATTGTTTTAGGCGGTGTTCATATTCCTTGCGAATATAAGTTGGAAGCTCATTCAGATGGTGATGTTGTTTTACATGCTTTAACTGAGGCCATTTTTGGGGCTTTAGGAAGCAGTGATTTAGGTGAACACTTCCCAGATAATGATCCAATCTATCAAGGTATGGATTCCAGTTATTTTGTGAATGAAGCTTTGAAGTTATTGAAGCACTCTGGCTATCATTTAGTTAATATTGATTGTAGTATTTCTTTAGAAAACCCGAAGTTAGGGAAGTATAAAGAACTCATTAAGGAGAATATCGCTAAGTTAACTTCTTTAAATAAAAAAGACATTGCAATTAAGGCCGGAACCTTCGAAAAAGTGGGACCTATTGGGCATAATGAAGCTGTTTTAGCTTGGGTCGTTGTCTTAATCGAAAATTCTTAGGTTTACAAGTCGGAGTTTTTCTATTATAATCTAAGAGATTATAAAGGAAACTAGGAAAATGAATTTTATTGATGAGATTAAAATTATCTTAACAAAAGCCACTCAACTAGTATATTTTGAGGTAGATGTCAACAATCTACCTTTTGTTGTTGAAGTCCCAAAAGACCGCAAATTAGGGGATTATGCTTCCAATATTGCCTTACAATTATGCAAGATGGTGAAGGCTAATCCAAAGTTAATTGCGGCTAAGTTAGTTGAAAAGATTAATCTAACTAATACCAGTTTTGCGCGGGTCGAAGTGGCCGGAGCGGGTTTTCTTAATTTCTTTGCTAAAACTAGTGCTTTAACTAATATCATTACTACAATTAACCAAGAACAGGAGAACTTTGGTAAAACGACTCTTGGTAAAGGTAAAACCATCGATGTGGAATTCATTAGTGCTAATCCAACTGGAAAACTACATTTGGGGCATGCTAGAGAAGCGGCTTTAGGTGATTCTATTTGTCGGGTCTTAAATGCTGCTGGTTATAAAGTAACGCGGGAGTATTATGTCAATGATGCCGGCAATCAAATTCATAACTTAGCTTTGTCTTTACAAGCTCGTTATCAAGAATGCTGTGGTGCCACTGGTGTTTTACCAGAAGATGGTTATCATGGTGAAGAAATTATTACTATTGCAAAGAAACTTTATAGTGAAGTTGGCGATAAATATGTTAATAACAATTCCAAAGAAGCTTATAACTTCTTTAGAAGTAGAGGAATTGAAGAGAACTTAAATCAAATCAAAGAAGACTTAAAACTCTTTAGAGTAGTCATGGATATTTATAGTAGTGAAGCAGTAATTAGAAGCCAAGGTATGATTGAACATACTTTAGACATCTATAAAGAAATTGGTGCTTCCTATGTTAAAGATGGGGCTACTTGGTTAAAATCAACTGATTATGGTGATGATAAGGATCGGGTT
>JAQUTO010000141.1 GCA_028694305.1 Bacilli bacterium | reverse complement strand
TGATGCTGGTGGTGTTACTACGGGGCCAGTTACTGTGCCATTTATGATGGCTTTAGGAATTGGTATTGCTTCCATTAAAAATGGGAGACATGGTAACGATGATAACTTTGGTATGGTTTCCTTATGTTCGGTGGGACCAATTATGATGATGTTATTACTTGGTTGCTTTACTCACATTGGAACTATTTCAACTAGTGTGAAGGAAACGACTTCCTATTGGGCTTTACTCGGTGAGTATTCCTTGAATGTAGCATTAGCATTATTACCAATCATCATTATTTTCTTACTCTTACAAATTAGACAACTAGAGTTCACTAAACAACGTGTCTTTAGAATTGGCGTTGGTATCGTCATCTCTTATGTGGGCTTAGTTATGTTCTTATCGGCTGTTGAATATGGCTTTATGAGTGCTGGAACTGAAATTGGTACCATTCTCGGTACTAAAGCAACTGAGAGTTTTGGCGGTGAGTTGTTACTAATTGGAGTAGGCTTTGCTTTAGGCTTCTTTGCTGTCTTAGCTGAACCTGCTATCCATGTTTTAAATAAGTTGGTTGAAGAAACAAGTGGTGGCGTTATTTCGAGAAAGACCATCTTTATTTCTTTAGCTATCGGTGTTGGCTTTGCTGTTGCTTTATGTATGATTAGAATTACTTATCAAATTAACTTTATGCTAATTATTGGCATTGGTTATGCCATTGCTTTGATCTTGTCCACCATTGTGGATGATGTCTATGTTGGTATTGCCTTTGATTCAGGCGGGGTTGCCAGTGGTCCAATGAGTTCTTCCTTTATTTTACCTTTAGCCATTGGTGTGGCCAGTGCGATGGGTAGAAATATCTTAAGTGGAGCTTTTGGAGTGGTGGCTACTATTGCTTTAATTCCATTAATTACTATTCAATTATTAGGGTTAGTTGTGAAACTTAAGCACCGCCATCGGCAACAATACTTTGTGGATGACTTTGAGATTATTGAACTCTAGGAGGGAAGTATGGATAAATTAAGAGCAATGTGGGTAGTCGTACCCCGTGATAAAACTGAAAGAGTGTTAAAAACCTTCAGAACCAATAACTCTAACTTCCAATATACTTTGTATGGAAGGGGAACTATCTCCAAAGAGTTGGCGAATAACTTGGGTCTAAGTGACACCTCTAAAAGTATTACAGTCGGAGTTATTAGTGAAGATGCTGAAGAAATTATGTTTGCGCATTTACACCAACGCTTAAAGCTCGATCAACCGGGCAATGGAATTGTCTTTACCGTTCCAATTAAGAGTGTGGTAGGAACATATAGTTACCGCTTTTTAGCCAATGATTTAGGGAGTGATAAAATGGAAGAAAAAATTGCCAAGAAACTAGAAAAACTACAATTACAAAAAGACTTTGTTTTAATTGTGGCTGTCGTTAATGTTGATTCAGCCGAGAAGGCGATTGAAGCTTCAAAGACTGCTGGAGCAAGGGGAGCAACGATTATCAATGCTCATGGTTCCGGTTCAATGGAAGCCAACCTTTTATTTGGCATTAGTGTCTCTCCTGAAAAAGAAGTAGTCATCTTCCTAGTTGAAAGAAAGATTAAAGATGCGGTGATGAAAGCGGTAGCCGAGAAAGTTGGACTTAGCCGTGAAGGTCATGGTATCATCTTCTCTCAAGATGTTGAAGCTGCTTATGGTATTGTTGGAGAAAATGGATAATAATCTTATAAAAAATAATTGATAAAGATGGTTAAAACCCATCTTTTTTTATTCCTAGTCGAGAAAATCAATAAAAAAAGCACTTTTATCGAGTAGAAAATATTTGAAGACAAAATTGTGGGTTTATAACATATTGTAATAAATAAAAAGTTCGGATAAATAGACGTTTTTTCTTTGTTGTTATAAGCAAAAAAACTAGAGAATTTCGAGCTTTATTTTAGCCGTAATTTAATGGTCTAGTCGAGAAACTGGTTGAAAAAAGTGTTTTTCTCGAGTAGAATATAATTGGAGATGATAATATGATTTGTAGAGATAGTTTAGTCCAACAACTAATCGCTAATATTGATACTAAACAAATAAAAGTAATAGTGGGATTAAGAAGAGCAGGGAAATCTGTGCTCCTATTTAATCTCTTTTATGACTATTTACAGGATAATGGGTACGATAAAAAACATATTATTACTATGAAATTAGATTTAGACAGCAATGAGCAGTATTGCGATAAATCTAAATTAAGAGAATACATTGTCCAACAGATTAAAGATGAGCAGAAATACTATATATTTTTAGATGAAATCCAATTGGTGGCAGGTTTTGAAACTCTTCTAAATGGAATTAATACCCAATACAATGTTTCCATCTTTGTGACTGGCTCAAATTCACAAATGCTGTCTAGTGATATTGATACCAAGTTTAGAGGGAGAAGTACTACTATTAAAGTTTATCCTTTATCTTTTGCTGAGTTTTATTCTAGTTGTGGTGGTGATAAAGCTAAAGCTTTCGGAGAATATCTTACTTATGGTGGGATGCCGGGACTTAGTGAACTAGAAGGTA
>JAQUTO010000140.1 GCA_028694305.1 Bacilli bacterium | reverse complement strand
CTCATGGTTGGATCCCGGGTATCTTTGCCTTTGTGGCAATTGCAGCCTTAGTATGTAATTTAACGATGACTAATGATTATCACTCCTTAGCTTGGTTAGCCGCAGTAGCGGGTGGGATTGCCATTATTATGTATTCCTACATGTTACATATTAAAAGAAGAAGTCAAGGTGGTAATAATGATTATGCTAGATGGCGGGCATTACGTAACTACTTAGTTGATTTTGGTAAGTTTGATGATGATGGTATTCCTTCCTTAATTCTTTGGGAGAAGTACTTAGTCTATGCCACTTCCTTTGGGATTGCTGATTTAGTGGAAAAGCAAATGCGCTTTAAGTTTAAGAAGTTAAATATACCAGAAGAATCATATAGTAATATGTCAGTCTTCCGTTATCCATACTTCTATCATTCCTTCTATTATCGGACTAGTATGATGGCTACTATGGCTAGAACTACGATGGCAGCTGAGGCTGGTAAGAGTATCGGTGGTGGAGCCGGACGTGGTGGTAGTGGTGGCTTTGGCGGTGGCTCATCCTTCGGTGGCGGAGGTGGCGGCTTTAGAGGACGTTAATAAATACTTTTAGATTAGTTGTAATTATGCTAAAATAGAGAAAAACATCATAGGAGGATAAAATTATGTGGTGGATTTGGTTGATTGTTGTTGTCGTTATTGTCGCCATCATTATCTTAGTTGTGTCGCTATATAATAGATTAGTTAAAGAAAGAAATAAAACTAGAAATGCTTGGAGCCAAATTGAAGTTCAATTAAAGAAACGTTTCGATTTGATTCCTAACCTTTGTGAGACTGTTAAAGGTTACGCCGCCCATGAAAGTGGCATTCTCCAACAATTTGCTCAAGCTAGAGCCAATTATCAAAAGGCCAGTGAGTCACAAGATATTCCTGGAATGGCTGAAGCTGATGCTAAATTATCGAAGGCTTTCAATATCTTAGTTAACGCAGTTCATGAACAATATCCTGAACTCAAAGCAAATGCTAACTTCCAAGAAATGCAAACAACCTTGAAAGACACAGAAGAAAAGATCGCCTATGCGCGACAATTCTATAACGATATTGTCTTAAAGTATAACAATATGCGCGAAGTCTTCCCAAATGTCTTAATTGCTAATATGTTTGGATTTAAACCCGCTGAATTCTTCAAAGCAGGAGACGAAGCCAAAGATGCACCAAAGATTAGTTTCTAATAGAAACTAGTCTTTTTTTATATTTAGTTATATAATACTAACTATGAAAGATTTTATTAAAAAACTCTTATCAAAAGAGATTATTCGTTTCTTAATTGGTGGAGGCGTTAATACTTTGATGGGTGGGATTTTAATTCCATTGATTTTTCGCCAAATATTAACAACCCAAAGTATAGTTATTGGCAGTATTACTTTAGACTTACCATTAACCATTGGTTATCTCATTTGGTTTACTTTTGCCTATTTTATTCAAGTTAAGTTTGTCTTTAAAACCAAGTTTTATTGGAAACGATATTGCATTTATCCTTTCTCCCAAATTCCAAATTACTTACTCAATCAATTATTCTTATATCTATTTGGAACATTGGCCGCTCTACCGCATCTAGTTTCTTACGTTTTAGCCGCTTTATGCCCGATTCCAATCATGTTTGTAATCATCCGCTTAATTGTTAAGCCTTTGAAGAAAAACATCGTAGAGGGCAAAAAAGAGGAGAAAAACTTAGATAATTTAGTTAAGCCAGAGGATGACAAAAAAGAGCAACATTAAAAAAGGCTCCACAGGGAGCCTTTTCTTATTCTTATTTCTTTTTAACAACTGCTTTTTTAGGGGCAGCTTTCTTTTTAGGAGCAACCTTCTTGGCAGGTTGTAACTTTGGATACTTGATGGCAGCTTGAGCTGCAGCAAGACGAGCAAGTGGCACTCTAAATGGCGAGCAAGAGACATAATCTAAACCAGTCCGATGGCAGAATTCAATGGAAGAGGCATCGCCACCGTGTTCACCACAAATTCCACATTTGAGGTTAGGACGGGCAGCACGACCACCTTTAACGGCCATTTCAATTAGTTTACCAACACCGTGTTGGTCAAGCTTAGCAAATGGATCGTTTTGGTAAATCTTGTTGGCGTAATAACTTTCTAAGAATTTGGCAGCATCATCACGAGAGAAGCCAAAGGTCATTTGGGTTAAATCGTTAGTGCCAAAGCTGAAGAATTCAGCATCTTGAGCGATTTCATCTGCAAGTAAAGCAGCCCGTGGGATTTCAATCATAGTTCCAACGTGATATTTAAGTTTAGCTTTCTTTTCTTTAATTATCTTTTGCGCAGTCCGATCAACTATATCGCGGACAAACTGGAATTCTTTTAAATCACCAACTAATGGAATCATAATTTCAGGTTCGATATGCCATTTTGGATGTTTCTTATTTTCAGCCAGGGCAGCTTCAATCACGGCTTGAGTTTGCATTTCAGCAATCTCAGGGTAGGTGACAGCAAGTCGGCAACCCCGGTGTCCCATCATTGGGTTGAATTCATGTAAAGAATCA
>JAQUTO010000139.1 GCA_028694305.1 Bacilli bacterium | reverse complement strand
GTTTCCCCAAAGTTATAATTAAGTTTTGTTGTTGCATTAACAGCCACACCTAAAATCGCGCAGTTTGTCGTAATCAAAGGTAAATAAATACCTAATGATTTATAAAGACCAGGAATGTATTTCTTAAGAATCATTTCTAGTAGTTGCACTAAGAAAGCAATCACGAGAATGAAGACAATTAGATATAAGAAGGCAATATCAAGTGGGACTAAAATTAAATTGTAAATGACCCACGAGACAATGGCTGCGATTAACATAACACCAATGACTGATAATGACATACCAATGGCGTTACTACGTTTAGTCGAGACTCCAATAAAGGAACAAATACCTAAGAATTGAGAAAGTAAAACGTTAGAGATAAAGATAAAACCAAAAGCAATGGAAATATATTCAGCTAGCATTTGACTTCACTCCCTTCTTGATTGGCTTTGTTTATCAAAGCAGCTTGCGCGGCTTTTTCAGCCTCAACCTTTTTCTTTTCAGCTAAAAGCTTGGCTGCCTTATTGGCTTTATGCTCCCGAATAGCAATGGTGGTCGCGATAATTAAACCTAAGACCACGAAAGCGCCAGAAGCATCACCGAAGAAACTAATTTTAGCGCTCTCAATTAAATGTAATGTAACTGATTGAGCATTATTGAATGGATTGGATAATGTAATAGATTGAGTAGCTAGTAGTTCTCGAATAAAACTAATGAGGAACAAGGAAAGCCCATAACCTAAAGCAGTGCCTAATCCATCCAAAGCACTCCGCCCAACACTTTCCTTAATAGCAAAGGCCTCTGCTCTTCCTAAAATGATACAGTTCACCACAATTAAAGGAATGAAAATACCTAAGGAAGAATATAAGGATGGCATAAAGGCGTGCATCAACATATCAACACAAGAAACAAAAGTTGCCACCACGATAATCTCAATTGGAATTCGAATATCGCTTGGAATAATCTTGCGCATCAAAGAAATAGTAACGTTAGAAAGCAGTAAAACAACAACTAAAGCAATGGTCATACCTATCGCATTATCAATTGAAGTTGAAATTGCGAGAGCAGGACATAAGCCAAGCAAAGAAACTAAGACTGGGTTACCCGTAGTAATTCCATCTAGAAAGACTCTTTTATTAGAACTTGCCATTTTACTTACCTCCCTTCAAGACCACATTAACATGATAATTAATGGCGTTATTGACACCACTCTTGACTGCAGCCATCGTGACTTTAGCAGTCGAACCAGCCACATAATCAATACTATCAACACCACTAAAACTTAAACCTGCAAATTGTTTAGCAAATAAGGGCGATGAAAGCAGTGTATCGCCGAAGTTTCCGCCTTTAGTTTCCGCTTGCGAAATGGTTGAATAACCAATGATGGTATCACTTGAAGCATCTAAGACAAGAAGCATAACTACATCAGCAGAATAACCCATTGAACTGACTTGGTAAGCATAAGCACTAACCTTATTGCCAGTTTCAATTTCATAAATCGTATCAATATCATAATCCCCGTAAGTTGAATAATCAGCGGTAACATTAGTTACTTTTTCAGCATTAGCATCGATTTGTTGAATTGCTTTTAAGGCTGCTTGAGCTGTTCTTTCGCTAATAATTGGAGCGGTGATACCATGAACTGCTGCTAAAGCAAAAGCACAAATAGCACCGATAATACCCAAAGTTAATGGATATTTAATGATTGGATTTTTCATTATAAGGCACCTCCAATCACACTAATACCATAGACAATGAAGGTAGCCACAACTAACATACCAACCACAATACCCCATTTCCGAGGTAAGTGTTCTTTGGCTCTGCCCTTAATGGCACTTTCAATTAATGGAGTAAATAAGTTCATTAAGACAATAGAGAAAACAACACCCTCTGGCATATTCCCACAAACCCTGATTAAGACAGTTAAGAAAGCGGCACCTAATCCATAGATGACTTTACCAAGTTGCGTGGTTGGACCTGTCACTGGATCACTAATCATAAAGATAGCACCAAACATAAGTCCTCCCGAGCAAAGATGAATCAAAGCATATTCGAATGGATTAGCAACATGGAATAATAGTCCTAAAATAAGCGTCATTATAAAGGTGCCACCTAAGTAAGCTAACCCTTGCCGGTAATCACAAATGCCCCTCACAAATAAGTAAATACCACAAATTAAGAGTAAGAAGGTATATGTTTCACCAATGGTTCCAACGTACAAACCTAAAAACAAATCTTGTAAAGAATGACCTGAACCGATGGCCCCGGTAATCCAGTTAATACTGCTAGTTAGTGTTGCGCCTGTCGTGGCATCCACTAAACCCGGAATCTTAGGGACTGCTAATGAGAAAGAAACGGCCACAAAGATTCGGCCAATACCAGCCGGATTGACAATGTTATAACCAAAGCCACCAAAGATAACTTTACCAATAAAGGTAGCAAAAGCACTGCCTAAAATAACAGCGTAGTAACTAACTCCAACTGGCATCGTTAAAGCAAAGATTAGTGCGGTCACATAACTGTAAGAATAAGAAATATGATGCCAAATCTCTTTGACAGTTCTTTGTTTCTTAATTAAAGC
>JAQUTO010000138.1 GCA_028694305.1 Bacilli bacterium | reverse complement strand
CATTACAAGTTGTACCTGAAATCAAGCAACAACTTAACTCTATTCCCGAACTTCAATACTTGGGAAACAAGTTAAATCCTTTAACAGAAATTGTGACCCTTATTGGTAAAGCCATCGTTAATGATCCACCAATTAGTGTTAAAGAAGGTGGCCTCATTAAGAAGGGTTATAACAAAGAGTTAGATGAAATAAAAGACTTGAGCAAAGGCGGCAAAGAGTGGATTGTCAACTTTGAAAAAGAAGAGAAAGAAAGAACAGGAATCAAGGGACTTAAGATTGGTTACAACAAAGTCTTTGGCTTTTATATCGATATTACCAATTCTTATTTAAATCTTGTTAAACCAGAGTTTGGTTATATTCGGAAGCAAACTCTAACCGGGTCTGAACGTTTTATTACGCAAGAGTTAAAAGAAAAAGAAGACCAAGTTATCAATGCTGAAGAGAAAATGATTCGCCTTGAATATGAACTCTTTTTAAATATTAGAAATGAAGTTAAAAAGGTAACAACCGCCATTCAACAAGATGCTGATGTTTTGGCAGAGGTTGATGTTCTATGTTCGTTTGCAAGTGTGAGTGTCACCAACCATTATGTTAAACCAACCTTACAAGAAAAGAAGGTTATCAATATTGTTGAAGGACGTCATCCGGTTATAGAAAAAGTGTTACAAGAACATGAATATGTGCCGAATGATGTTAAGATGGACGAGAAGAATTTCTTGCAACTAATTACCGGCCCTAACATGGGTGGTAAATCTACTTACATGCGCCAAGTGGCAAGTATTGTTGTGCTGGCGCAAGTTGGTTGTTATGTGCCTGCTACTTCTGCCACACTTTCAGTTTTTGATGCAATTTATACAAGAATCGGAGCCAGTGATGATTTGGTATCAGGACAATCTACTTTCATGGTTGAGATGTTAGAAGTCAACAACGCCTTAGTTAATGCAACACCAAAATCATTAATTGTATTTGATGAAATTGGGAGAGGCACATCCACCTTTGATGGTATGGCTTTAGCTCAAGCTATCATTGAATATATCAGTGTTAATATCCAAGCAATTACTTTATTCTCAACTCATTATCATGAACTAGTTAATATGGCCTCATCCTTACCGGGGGTGACGAATGTTAGTGCTCAAGTTCACGAAGAGAATGACAACGTTACTTTCCTTTATAAAATCAAAGAAGGAGCGACAGATCGCTCTTATGGTATTAATGTGGCAAGACTAGCCCATATTCCAGATTCAGTTTTAAATAGGGCCCAAGAAATTCTGCACAAACTTGAAAGCCAAGATAAAGTAATTAATGGCATTCAATATGTGGTTAAAGAAGTAACTAAAGAAAGTCAAGTTGAAGCCAAGTTACAAACACTTGATCCTTTGAACTTGACGCCATTAGAGGCTTTGAACATCTTAGCCGAACTTAAGAAGGAGTGTAAGAAACATGAATAAAATTCAAGTCATGGATAGTTCTTTATCCAACATGATAGCGGCCGGAGAAGTTGTTGAAAGACCGGCCAATGTTGTGAAAGAATTAATCGAGAATGCACTCGATGCCAAAGCCACTATAATTGAGATTAAAATCAAAGGGGCAGGGCGAACATTAATTAGAGTAAAAGATAATGGAGTAGGCATGAGTTATGATGATGCCTCATTAGCTTTTGTGCGCCATGCCACCTCCAAGATTAAAAATAAACAAGATTTATTTAGAATTAAAACGCTCGGCTTTAGAGGAGAAGCGTTACCATCAATTGCCGCTGTTAGTCGAGTTGTTTTAGAAACTTCAGAAGGCGATGTTGGAACTAGAATCATTATCGAAAACGACAAAGTTTTAACTAAGGAAAAGTGTGAGGCAAGACAAGGGACTGTCATTGAAGTATCCAAACTTTTCTATGCCACCCCAGCTAGACTTAAATTTCTTAAGTCCGATATCACAGAATATAGCAATATCGTTGATGTGGTTTCCAAACAAGCATTAGCTAACCCAAATGTTGCTTTTACTTTGACCAATGAAAGTGGAAGTGCCGTCATAAAAACCAGTGGGCGCGGTGATTTATTAGAAGTCATTAAAGACATCTATGGTTTAGATACCGCCCAGAATATGCTACCAATTAAACTTATGAATAATGACTTTGAAATCACCGGGTATATTGGTAAATTTATTATTTCTAAATCAAATCGTAATTATTTGACCTTGTTAGTTAATCAACGAGTTGTTCGTATTCCTTTACTCCAAAACTATATTATTGAAGCCTATTCTGATTACATTCCAAAGGGACGATATCCTTTTGTGGTTTTAAATATCAAAGTCGACCCAGCCATTATTGACGTCAATATTCACCCAACCAAGAGTGAAATTAAGATTGAACATAACGACAAACTAGAAGATTTAATCAAAGAAGGTATTAAGAATTGTTTGGCCGGTAATTATATGATTCCTGAAGTTAATAATGACCCCGCTCAGTTTTTACAACCAAACATGGATCAAAGTTTTTCTTTTGGTGAGATGGAACTTAAAGAAAATGTCCAACAAAGTAAAGAAGAGCCAACCATTGTTACTACCAAAGAAGTCGGCAAAAGCA
>JAQUTO010000137.1 GCA_028694305.1 Bacilli bacterium | reverse complement strand
TGCAAGAAGGTTTTAAGGATGAAGCCTTAATTGCTTTAATTCCCTCAGGAGTTAAGGTCAATAATCTCAAAGTCTATGAACTTCGAAAATTACTAGGAGAGCACGCTGTTCATCAAGGGATTGCAATTAAAGTTCCTGATTTTAAGTTTGAAACTTTAGAGGGTTTACTCCATAAAATTGAAGGAGTCACTAATCCTGTTATTGTCATGCTAGATGGGATTCAAGACCCCCATAATTTAGGGGCGATTATTCGGACTTGTGATGCGTTAGGTGTTAATGGCGTTATCATTCCTGAAAGAAGGAGTGCTACTATTACGCCAACTGTAATAAAGGTTGCCACAGGGGCAACTGATTATGTGCCAATCGTTCAAGTTACTAACCTGACTAGAACTTTACAAAAGTTGAAGGAGCATAAGTTCTGGGTAGTTGGAGCAGAAGCTTGGCAAGCCCAAGATTACCGCAGTGTTGATTACAATTCGCCAATTGTAGTTGTCTTAGGTAATGAAGGGGATGGCATTTCTCGTCTAGTTTTAGAACAATGCGATTTCAGAGTTAAATTACCAATGTGTGGTCATGTCGATTCTTTAAATGTTTCGGTTGCAACAGCAGTACTACTGTATGGAGTATATAATTCCCGCCATCCATTATAGGGAGGTAAGTCAATGGACTTTACTGCTTTTAATGACTCGGAACTCGTCTATTTAGCACGATGTGGAGTCAGCAAGGCACAGGAAGTTTTACAAACCAAATACGACTTGTATTTACGTAAATGGATTCAAGACATTATTGTTTTACAAGAAGCAGATTATAATGATTATCACCAAAGAGCCAAACTGGCATTACAAAAAGGGATCTTATCCTTTCGTGATGAACAGGGCTTTTTTTATACTTATTTAGGGACAATGGTGCGCCATGAAGTGCGAACTGAACTCAGGAAATACTTAATTTCAAAAGAAACCAATTATTACATTTCAATCGATGATTCGATTAAAAACCCTAAGTTAAATAGTTTTATTTTACTTAAAGAGGGGGATTCTTCACTTTTTACTTTGTTACAAGCCGATCAAATCATGAACTATTTAAATCAAGAGTTACCCCGACTCGATCAATTAGTCTTTTTCTTATTGTTACAAGGGTATAGTTATCAAGAAGTTGCTGATCACTTAGCTTTAACTTCTAAAAATGTTGATAATTCTTATCAACGGATTAAAAAGTTTTTGCAAAGCCAACGCAACTTTTTTGGTGGGGAAATTATTGACTAAAAGCCCTGTTTATGTTAAAGTGTTCTAACAAAGGTGGTTTTTAGTATGCGCGAAAAGATTATTTTAGTTTGTAGTGAATGTCTCTCCCGAAACTATACAACTACCAAGCAAAAGTATGGTTCCAAGGAACGTTTTGAAATCGTTAAGTATTGTCCAAAATGTAAAAAACATACTTTGCATCGTGAAAGCAAGTAGGAGGTCAAGCAATGAATAAAGTTAAATCTTTCTTCAGAGGTCTAAGAAATGAACGGCGCCGGATTCGTTGGATTAAAGGCGAAGAACTGACTAAAGTTCTTTATGTCGTTTTAGCTTATGCTGTTGTTATCGGCTTAATCCTTGTTGGCTACGATTATATTGTTATTAAAGTCTTAAATTGGATTAATTTCTCGTAATTAGGAGGGTAAAAGATGGCACAAGAAAAGAATGGCGAAAAGAATTGGTATGTTGTTAATACTTATTCTGGTCATGAAAATAAAGTAAAAGATAACTTGCTAGCACGGAAAGATTCCATGAATATGCAAGATTTCATCTTAAATGTCCTAGTTGCAGAAGAGACTGTCCCGGTTATCGATAAAGAAACCGGTAAACAAAAGATGGTCAAGAATAAAGAAACTAAAGAACTAGAACCAAAATTCAAACAAGTCAATTTCTATCCAGGTTATGTCTTTGTTGAAATGGTCATGACCGATGATGCTTGGTTCGTGGTGAGAAATACGCCGGATGTTACAGGCTTCATTGGATCTTCTGGTAAAGGCGCTAAGCCATTCCCAGTTCCAAAGGAAGAGATGGATACAGTTTTGAAGAAAGCTGGTCAAATTAATCAAGATATGTACACTGAGTATGTGGTCGGAACTGATATTACAGTTCTAAAAGGCCCACTTGCTGGTAGTTCTGGTAAGATTGAAAGTGTCGATGCTACTAATGGCCGTGTCATTGCATCAGTAACTTTCTTCGGTCGTACTCAACAAGTCGAATTAGACTTCCAAGATATAGAAAAGGCATAAAAAAGGCTTATAAAGCCTTTTTTTGTAATTCCGTGTATAATTAATTTACAAAGTTGTAACCGAGAGTTGACACTTGGTTGAATTTGCAAAATAATTATGTTAGAATAGAACCAAATAAACACAATAACATATATGTTTATCAAAAAGGAGACGGGATCCATGATGAAAACGAAAGTAGTAAAGTTAAGTTCAGTTTTGCTGACCTTGAGTCTTTTGGTTGCTTGTAGTAATAATGTTTCTACAAGTAGTTCGCCAATTTCAAGTTCTTAAACAAGTCCGAGCTCAAGTTCCACCACTCCAGTTGTAGAAAAGGCACTTTCTTCAATTGA
>JAQUTO010000019.1 GCA_028694305.1 Bacilli bacterium | reverse complement strand
TTGATACTGACGCTGCTTTTATTAAGGATGATGCTTTAGAAGAAAACCCAATGAATTATGGGGTAACATATTTTACTAGTAAGATAGTTGTTCAAAATAAAGCAAGAATAGTTGATCGTAACTTACACAAAAGATATAACATTCAAGCCTTATTAGATATTGATGAATTAAAAGGTGTCCCATATCGCTTATTTTATTGTTCAGTAAATTTGGAGCATGTTTTACATAATAATCCAAATGCATCAACTATTAGACAAAAGATTACTTTATCTAATAAGTTTGATGACGAATATAGTGATGATGTCATTAAGTTTTTAAATTATATGTCCAGTCCTGAAATCATGCATTTTAAGTCTTATGCTGAATCTTGGGAATACATTAAAAAGAGTGAGAATGCATTGACTCGGGCATCTAATATCTATTATGCTATGACATCATATTTAGATTTTCTCAATAAGTAGGAGGCAAATATGCAATCGAAAAGAGTAGTTCAACCAGACTATACTAAATCCAATATTAATGTAACAAGTGCTTTATTCCATTATTATGGCTTACCTTGTAAATATGGGGTGGATCAAGATATTGAACAAGAACTTAAAAAAGGGTATACCACTGTGGTCTATCTAGTTTTAGATGGACTTGGAACTAAAATAATGGATGATAATTTAAAACCATTAAGTTTTCTAACTTCTAAGTTACTTAAAGAAGTGAGTTCTGTTTATCCTTCTTCTACTGTGCCTTCGACTACTGCCATTCAAACGGGAATGGCTCCAAATGAATCAGGCTGGCTTGGTTGGCAACAACATTTTGAAGGTAAATACAAAGGCGATATTGAAATGTTTATTGGTGAGGACTTTTATACCAAAGAAATGATTAAAGGTTTTGATGGTCGGAAAATGGTCCCAACTAAGCCTTTACAAGATATAGTTAAAAAAGCTAAAGGTTATACTTATATGGATGATCAAATCATGGAAGGTGGCTACCATAACTTTAAAGAACTAACTAAATGGATTCTAAAAGCAGGTAGTGATGATGAGAAGAAGTATATTTATGCTTATTATCAAGACCCAGATCATACCATGCATGAATATGGTTCTAGAAGTGAACAAGCTAAAAAGGTCATTAATAAACTTGACCGCCAATTAAAGCATATGTATAAGAAGATGAATGATAAGACTTTAGTAATTATTACTGCTGATCATGGGCAAAGAGATGTTAAATATCATCGTTTAAATGATTATCCTAAGCTCATGTCAACTTTAGAAAGATTACCTTCTTTAGAAGGTAGAGCGGCTTCTTTTACCCTTAAAAAGGGTAAACAAAAGCAATTCTTACAACAAATGAAACAGTTTGGAAATGAATTCGCCATCTATTCTAAGAAAGACTTAGCTAAGAATCATTTATTAGGTTTATTTGAATCCCACAAAGATTATGATAAATTTATGGGTGATTATTTAGTGACGGCTTGTGGCGATTATAACTTTTATTACGATACCGGTAAGATAGATCATCTACTTATTGGGCATCACGGTGGTCAAACTATTGATGAAATGCGCGTTCCTATTATTGTATTATCCAAGAAATAGTTGCATAATGATACTTATTAGCGAGGGAATTTATGGGTAAAGCACTACTATCTAAACTCAAAGAATCGGTTTTTTCAGTCTTACCAATTTATGGAATTGTCTTTTTATTGCATATAACTAATATTGCCCCTTTAAGTGCGAAAACCTTAAAAGAGTTTTTCATCTCTGGAATTATTTTAATTGTGGGGATGGCTTTATTTAATTTGGGTGCCGATAGTGCTATGATGCCAATCGGAGAAAGAATTAGTAGTAAATTAATTAAGAAAGGCAAAGTCATCTTACTTCTAATTGTGGCATTTGTTTTAGGAGTTGCTATTACCGTGGCTGAACCTGACTTAAGTGTTTTAAGTTATCTAGTTCAAGATGCCATTAATCCTAAATTAGTGGTTTATACAATTGCGGTTGGTGTCGGTATCTTTATGTTAATCGCAGTCTTAAGAGTATTTTTAAAGATGAGATTAAAACATATCTTACTTTTAATGTATGCTTTAGTCTTTATCTTAGCCAACATCAGTGACCCAAATATCTTACCGTTAGCTTTTGATGCTGGTGGTGTTACTACGGGGCCAGTTACTGTGCCATTTATGATGGCTTTAGGAATTGGTATTGCTTCCATCAAAAATGGGAGACATGGTAACGATGATAACTTTGGTATGGTTTCCTTATGTTCGATTGGTCCAATCATGATGATGTTATTACTTGGTTGCTTTACTAACATTGGGACTATTTCAACTAGTGTCAAGGAAACAACTTCTTATTGGGCCTTACTCGGTGAGTATTCCTTGAATGTCGCTTTGGCTTTATTACCGATTGTCATTATTTTCTTACTCTTACAAATTAGACAACTAGAGTTCACCAAACAACGGTTATTTAAGATCTTTGTTGGTATTATCATCTCTTATGTGGGCTTAGTTCTCTTCTTATCGGCTGTTGAATATGGCTTCATGAGTGCAGGAACTGAAATTGGTACCATTCTCGGCGCTAAAGCAACTGAAAGTTTTGGCGGTGAGATGTTATTAATTGGCGTAGGCTTTGCTTTAGGCTTCTTTGCTGTCTTAGCTGAACCTGCTATCCATGTGTTAAATAAGTTAGTGGAAGAAACAAGTGGTGGTGTTATTTCTAGAAAGACCATCTTTATCTCTTTAGCTATCGGTGTTGGTTTTGCTGTTGCTTTATGTATGGTTAGAATTACTTATCAAATCAACTTTATGGTCATTATTGGAATTGGTTATGCCATTGCTTTGATCTTGTCCACCATTGTGGATGATGTCTATGTGGGTATTGCTTTTGATTCGGGCGGAGTTGCCAGTGGTCCAATGAGTTCTTCCTTTATCTTACCTTTAGCCATTGGTGTAGCCAGTGCAATGGGAAGAAACATCTTAAGTGGAGCTTTTGGAGTTGTGGCTACTATTGCTTTAATTCCTTTAATAACTATTCAATTATTAGGCTTAATTGTGAAACTAAAACATCGTCATCGGCAACAATACTTTGTGGATGATGTTGAGATTATTGAACTCTAGGAGGGAAGTATGGATAAATTAAGAGCCATGTGGGTAGTCGTACCCCGGGATAAAACTGAAAAAGTCTTAAAGACCTTTAGAACTAATAACTCCAACTTCCAATATACTTTGTATGGAAGAGGGACTATCTCGAAGGAGTTAGCCAGTAATCTAGGGTTAAGTGATACTGCTAAAAGTATTACAGTCGGAGTTATTAGTGAAGACGCTGAAGAAATTATGTTCGCCCATTTACACCAACGCTTAAAGCTCGATCAACCGGGTAATGGAATTGTCTTTACCATTCCAATTAAGAGTGTGGTAGGAACATATAGTTACCGCTTTTTAGCCAATGATTTAGGGAGTGATAAAATGGAAGAGAAAATTGCCAAGAAACCAGAAAAATTACAATTACAAAAAGACTTTGTTTTAATTGTGGCTGTCGTTAATGTTGATTCGGCCGAGAAGGCGATTGAAGCTTCAAAGACCGCTGGAGCAAGGGGAGCAACAATTATTAATGCTCATGGCTCTGGTTCAATGGAAGCTAATCTTTTATTTGGGATTAGTGTCTCTCCTGAAAAAGAAGTAGTTATCTTCCTAGTTGAAAGAAAGATTAAAGATGCGGTAATGAAAGCGGTAGCTGAGAAAGTTGGACTGAGCCGTGAAGGTCATGGTATCATCTTCTCCCAAGATGTTGAAGCCGCTTATGGTATTGTCGGAGAAAATGGTTAATAATCTTACAAATATAATTGATAAAGATGGTTAAAAAAACCATCTTTTTTTATCTCTAGTCGAGAAACTCCCTAAAAAAGTGTTTTTCTCGAGTAGAATAAAGATGGAGATGATAATATGATTCGTAGAGCTGGGTTAGTCCAACAACTAATCGACAATATTGGTACTAAACAAATAAAAGTAATAGTGGGATTAAGAAGAGCTCGGAAATCTGTGCTTCTATTTAATCTTTTCTATGATTATTTGAAAGATAATGGGTACGATTCGAAACATATTATTACCATGAAATTAGATTTAGATAGTAATGAAAAGTATTGTGATAAAGTTAAATTAAGAGAATTCATTGTCCAACAAATTAAAGATGAGCAGAAATACTATATATTTTTAGATGAAATCCAGTTGGTGCCAGGTTTTGAAGCTCTTCTAAATGGAATCAATGCCCAATACAATGTTTCAATCTTTGTGACCGGCTCAAATTCACAAATGCTGTCTAGTGATATTGATACCAAATTCAGAGGGAGAAGTACTACTATTAAAGTTTATCCTTTATCATTTGCAGAGTTTTATTCTAGTTGTGGTGGTGATAAAGCCAAAGCTTTCGGAGAATATCTCACTTATGGTGGGATGCCCGGCCTTAGTGCACTAGCAGGTAATGCTGCAAAAGTGAAATATCTAGAAAGTTTATACCAAACTGTTTATCGGCTTGATATCATTGAGCGATACCACATTAAGAATGATGCTGCACTAGATGAGCTATATGATGTTTTGTGTTCCAATATTGGTTCATATACAAGTGCGACCAAATTAGAAAACACCTTAAAAAGCAAAAAGATTGCAGTTAGTGATGATTGCATCAATAAATACTTAAACTGTTTTACCGAGTCTTTTCTCTTTGAGAAACTAAAAAGGTATGACCTTAAGGGCAAGCAATACTTTGCTACCTTACAAAAGTTTTATTGTGTTGATTTGGGACTAAGAAATGCCAGATTACGCTTTAGCCAAGATGAGATTACTCATGCATTTGAAAATGTGGTTTGTATTGAACTACTTAGAAGAGGATACCAAGTTGATATTGGTATCAATAAAAACAAAGAAGTTGATTTTGTGGCTCGACTAGGTGGGGATCAGTATTATATTCAATGCGCCTATGTACTTCCAAATCAAGAAAAGATTAAGCAAGAATTAGGATCATTTAAAAGCTTAGATGATGGCTATAAGAAAATTGTTTTATCTTCTGACATATATTTAATGCCGAATCTAGGTAATGGTTATAAGCATATGAATATCATTGACTTCTTATTAGATGAACATGCTTTAGAAAAAATATAGAGAATTGAGTAAATAATTGCTTTTATGGGTGTTTGTTTAACTTATAATGACTAATATGAATCAAGTTAGTTCATTTGTTTTTTCCCTTGTTAATTAACTACAAAATAATACAATATAGTTATATGAGAAAGTATAAAAAAGATTCAACATTAGTATGGGCTGCAAGAGTTTGCATTTATTTATGTTGTATACTGTTTTTAAATACCGAAACTTTAGCTTTGGCCATTGCAGCTTTGATATTGATACTTGGGTTCGAAGTGATTAATCAAATATCGAAAAGATATAGTAAAATGGAGGAAATAGCGGAAAAGCAAAAAGAGTTGCTTGAGAAACAAGTAAAACAACAAGAGCACAAAACCAATATAATAATGGAAATTAAAAACCTGATTGTTCAAATAAGTGATCAAAAAGAAAAACGTAGAAAATCTCTCGTCTCCAAAATCGGTTGTTTGGGAAGACCGTCAAATAAAGAAAACGCTTTACTAAAAGAGATTTTTGCTTTTGAACAATTAGAGTTTGGAGTTTATTCTATTGTTAAGTATAAAGGCTTTAATGAAAGAATTATCAAAATTCCTAAAACGTATAGGGGCATGAAAATAGTTGGGATAGGTGATTGTGCATTTGAGGATTGTACAAGTCTACAGAGAATTGAAATAGAAGCAAGTATTCTTTTTGTTGGAAAACGAGCTTTTTCAAATTGCAGAAATTTAAAAGATATACTACTCCCAGGTTGTATAGAAACTATCGGGGATAAAGCTTTTTATTTATGTAAGAAGTTACGGCGTTGCGGATATTCAGACAATGTAACATTACTTGGAAACCCCTTTGAGAATAGTGGAATATCTTCTTTAGTTTTTCCAAGGACAATGCATGAGATTCCAAATTGTTTTCTTCGCGGATGTTCTAACATTAATGAGATTACAATACCCGGGTTTATATAGAAAATCGGTGTCTCGGCATTCTCTCAATGTGAAAGGTTATCAATTGTACACATTATTGATGGATGTATTGAAATCTGTGACACGGCCTTTATAAATTGTTATAATCTGAGAAAAGTTTACATTCCATCATCTGTTACAAAAATTGGATACAGAGTTTTTCGATAGAAATTGGCTATAGGCCGACTACGATGGATGGATCACCAGACATGAGATTTAATGTGAATTATCGCACATGCGACAATTCAAAACTGACTATTTATTGTGAACAAGGATCCCATGCTCTAATAGTTTATAGGGGAACAAATAGTTGCAAGAGCATAGAAGACAAAAAAACATTACTGATGTTTGATTGAATTATTGTCGAATAAATATGTAATTACTAAGTGTAACACATTTGTAAAGCAAAGTAATTCTTGATAGATTTTGGGTCTGATTTGGCGACTTTAGATACTCCTTACCCTATAATAGAATCAAAGTTATAAAAAATCCTCATCAATTTGAGGATTTTTTCTTGTTTTTAATTGAGTTATTTTTGATGGCTTCCATCGCTTTAAAGAAACCCACTTCAATTTCTGTGATTTGTTCTTTACTTAGTTTTCGCTCTAGATCATAAATCCGAATTAAGTTTAAGATTAAGCGGACTGCGATATCATTGATAAAGATTAATGGTGATGATAAATCAAAGTTTTGGTGGTTATGTGAGAAACCATAAGGAGTGACATGAGTAAAAGCATTACTTTCTTCAAATAAGGCTAGTAATAAGGTTGAAATTGATTGATTGTCATTAGGGTAATAACAGTCACAAAGGAGTTTAACAAAGTAAGGGGAATTAGGAACATTAGCATTATTTGTTTTAGTTAAGTAAAGGGCCCAACCATTGAGCCGTTCAATGTTCCGTCTTTCCACTGTAATATTAAACTTATTTTGATAATAGTCTGTTACTATTTGAATATCTTTCTCGTGTTGATTATCGATGGCTTTATCATCAATTTCAGTTCTTAATGGTAGTGCCACTGATTCACTATTTTCATTGATGAATTTAGCAGCTGAAATTCTGGCATCAAAGCTTTTAATTCTTTGGTGAATGGCATAAATCTTAGAACGTTCATCATCTTCTAAAAGTAAAACATTTAAGATTGATAAGGCTTCGACCACATAACGCGATTGGGTATAGAATAAGACCGGGTTATGTTCATAGACAGCGCGGAGCATATCATCATAACGCGGAGTTAAATCTCTAAGTAAGAAGATAATATTTCTGGTTTTATAGGAAACAAGGGTATATTTACATATGTAATTAGCAATTAAACCAATGATATAAGGAATACCGCCCAAATAATCAGGGGAAAGTCCCGTTAAGCGTTGGTAATGTCTTTGAATATTAAAAGTGGAATAAACTCCAGTTAAGACTGATATTTTCGATTCATTATCATATTTAATGGTTAGCAGTTCCTTTTTATCAACCGGGAAATAGAAGCTATTATAGGCTGGATTAGAAATGATATCTTCTAAGATTTCAAAGACTGAGCTTTTAAAGGTTGAAGCATAGATGGCTTTAAATAAGAGTAATAAGTTATAGGAAGTATCATAAAAGATGCCATTATCAGTAAATAAAGCAATGACACCGATAATACTACCACTAGTTTTTTCTTCTGAGACTGATTGGACAAAGTTAAAACTTGGATGAATAAAGGTATCAAAGTTTTTGATGACTATTTTGTATTCATTTCTTTGTTGTTCGCTTTCAAAGTCAACATAGTTAAGTAAATCGGACATTGATTTGGCTTTTTTACCTTGAAAACGTGGTAACCAAGAGAAACGTTTCATAAAATGTTTCTTTTCTTTTTCTTCATCTGCTTCAGTTGGTGAATAAAGGTCATTAATTCTTTGTTGATCTGAAGCCAAAGTAGCATAGTAGTTTGTAGCAAGTTCTGGTTTATTCTCCAAAACATTTAAGATTAAGTTAGCTTCAATACAGTTTCTTAATAGGAGTCGGTTAGCATTGGACTTAGGTAAGAAATCATAGTTTTCATATCTTAAGTCTTCATAGACCGACATGATATAAGATAAAGAGGATTGGCAGAACGCATTAAAACAGGTCCAGACTGATTTTTCATAATCTGAATTCTGGTCCACCTCAATTGTACTCAGTAAGTAATCTAAAAAAGAAGTAAAGACAAAATACTTTTCAATGTGAGTATATAAGAGTTTGCGGCTTTCAACACTCTCTTGCTTCATGCATTTACTCCTTATTTGTTAAATCATGACTTAATAAGAAACCTTCTCTTAGCCCGTATTTGGCGGTCTTGAATTCCTTGGCCTCGACATATTCCATAATTGTTTCTAGGATAATTGCACTTGGCACAAAGGAATTGATGCGACCTGGGACAACTTCATTTAAATATAAGACGGCTTGATGTTGATCTTTGAAGGAGAGTAATGCCTTTACTACTTCATTGACTTCTTGCATTGGAATATCATATTCATTAGTATCGCCACAAACATGGTTTAAATCTTTATGGATTCTAGCAAATGCGCGTCCATTACCAGAAACAGCATAAACATTCTTGGCTTTACAAGAGTGAATCCAATTAAGTTTATCTAAGGCATGTTCAATATATTTCTTCATTTTAATGGCTTCTTCTTTAGTTGGAACAATCCCTCGGAATAGAGGCTTTAATTCGCGAATACTACCTAAAGCGAGAGAAGCATAATTAACTAAAGTACCATTTTCATAATAGACAAGCAAAGTTGATGTTCCACCAACTCCGACAAGTAAACCTTTTGATTTATCAATTCTTTCATTATGCAAGAAGCCATTTAGTGCGTATTTAGCTTCTTCAGCAGTAGAAAGGACTTCAACTCTAATCATTAAACGGTTATAAATTTCTGAAATAATCGCTTGGAAGTTATTGAGTTCCCGAATAAAAGCGGTGGCAAAGCAGAAGACCTTGACACTTGGAACATTACTAATCTCTTCTAAGTATTGTTTCATTCCTTGGATGATGGCATCCATACCATCAATACTTAAGGAACCATCTTTGACATAATCGCTTAGACGGGTAAAAACCTTTTTATTATACATCTGCGATAACATATTGTTATCGTGCTTGTAGAGCGACATTCTTAGGGTGGTTGAACCAATATCAATTACACCAAAATACATAGTGAATCACCTCACAAACCTATTTTACACTTTTTTTGCTACTAAGACTATTATTTCTATGTTAAAATAGAAAAGGTACACAAAATGATTAAATTATTAGCAACAGATTTAGATGGCACACTTTTACTGCCAAAACGAGTTGTTCGGCTAGTTTCTAAGCCGAATCGTTTGGTGTTGCATGACTTTGTAGCCAAGGGTGGGCAAGTTGTTATTGCCTCAGGTAGAAGTTTACAAATGTGCCAAAAGATTGCAAATAAATTAGAAGTTCCTTGTAATTATGTTCCTTATGGTGGTGGTGCGGCTTATTTAGATGGCCATCCTATCGCTGAAGGGGTCTTTCCAATTGAACTACTGCGTAGAATTGATAAATTTATTGATGATGCCGGTGGAAGAGTTTACCGGATTGTTAATGTTAGAGGTGACCAAATCTATGCTTATGGACCTCGGCTCAGTCCGCTTGAAAAGATAGCGACCAGTTTATATCAATTTGTGAATATGCGTTACAATGAACCAAAAATCTTCGTTAATAATGATTTAAGAGAAATGGTTTATAAAAAAGGTGTTTTAAAGATTAATTTGATTTATGTAAAAGAAGGTCTATTAAATACTACTGGTGTAATTGAAAAACTAGTGCCAGCTTTTGCTAGTGAACTCGAACTATTTACTACAAGAAGAGCTTGTGAAATTACGATGAAAGGTTTTAATAAAGGGGAAACCTTAGAAAAACTAGTTAAAGCTATGGAACTTAAGAGTGAAGAAGTCGCAGTTATTGGTGATGACTCTAGTGATGTGGCGATGTTTAAGAAGTTCGAAAATTCTTGGGTAATGGGCCATGCCCCAGAAGAAGTTAAAAAAGAAGCCAATCACATTGTGAATGACTTCAAGGATATCGGAAACTTATTTTAAGATGCTTTATAGCATCTTTTCTTTTATTCTAGATATGACTTTGTTATAATGAAAAGAGAGTTTACAAAGGAGAATATTATGAATTTTAATGAATTTAAGTATGAACCAGTCGATATTAGTAAAGTCAAGAATGAACTTGGAGCTTTAGTCGATGAATTTAAGAATGCCCAAAGTGCCAAGGAACAAATTCGTTTAGTTCAAGAGATTAATGATTACCGGAGTCATGTTGATACGATGTTCCAACTCTGCAATGTTCGTTTTACCATCAATACTTTAGATAAGTATTATGCTAAAGAGCAAGATGATAATGATATGAAGATGCCAGAATATCAAGCCATCATTGATAGTTACTACCGGGTTTTAAATACCGCTAAATATAAAGATGCTTTAGTGCGTAAATATGGAGAGTTACTTTTCAAGCAAATTGAAGTTCAATTAAAGACATTCTCTCCTGCCATTATTGAAGATTTAAAAGAAGAAAATAAATGGTCAAGTCAATACAGTAAACTAATCAGTTCAGCTAAGATTAAATATAAAGGGAAGACTTATAACTTACCAAGTATGCGGAAGTTTATGGTTTCCGAAGATAGAAGAACTCGTTCAAGTGCTTTTAAAGCAGTTTCTAACTGGTTTGAAGTTCACTGTGCTGAGTTTGATGAAATCTACGATAAGTTAGTGCATATTCGTGATACCATGGCCCATAAATTAGGCTTTGAAAACTATGATCAACTCGGTTACTATCGTTTGGGTAGAACTGATTTTGGTCCAGAAGAAGTCAAAGCTTATCGGGAACAAATCTATAAGACAGTCGTTCCTATCGCCAAGAAGTTATACCGTAAACAAGCCAAGAGACTTAACCTAAAAGGGATGAAGTCTTATGACTATAACTTACAATTTACTAATGGTAATGCTACTCCAATCGGAGACACCAATACCAAAGTAAATAATGCCATTCAGATGTATGATGAGATGTCACCAGAGACAGGGGAATTCTTCCATCATATGGTCGATTGTGGTTTGATTGATTTAGATGCTAAACCAGGCAAGATGTCTGGTGGTTATACTTGTACTTTCTCCGAATATAAAACTCCATTTGTTTTCTCTAACTTCAATGGGACAAGTGGTGATATTGATGTCTTAACTCACGAGATGGGACATGCTTTCATGGCCTATACAGTCTATAAGAATCATCCTAGTGTATTAAATGAACAAGTCTGGCCAACTTATGAGGCTTGCGAAATCCATTCGATGAGTATGGAATTCTTTGCTTATCCTTATATGGAACGCTTCTTTGAAAAAGATACCAAGAAGTATTTATATTCCCATTTAGTTGATGCTGTTGAATTCTTACCATATGGGGCAGCTATTGATGAATTCCAACACTTTGTCTATGAAAACCCAAATGTTAAGCCAGTCGAAAGAAGAGCTAAATGGAGAGAGATTGAACATAAGTATCAACCACATCTAAAATACTCAACTCCATTCTTTGAATCAGGGGCTAAATGGTTTCAACAATTACACGTTTTCCAAAGCCCATTTTATTACATCGATTACACACTTGCTCAAGTCTGTGCCTTCGCTTTCTTTAACCTAATGAGAGAAGATCCAAAAGCGGCTTGGGACAAGTATTTATACCTCTGCGATTTAGGTGGTTCAAAGTCATTCTTGAACTTATTAAAAGCCATCAAGTTTGTTGATCCATTTAAGCC
>JAQUTO010000136.1 GCA_028694305.1 Bacilli bacterium | reverse complement strand
AGCCCGATAATCAGCAAGAGTCTTAAAGGTTAAGTGTTCTTGCATAGCTGTATCAACTGTCTTAATATCAATCTTCCAACCAGTAAGTCTAGCCGCCAATCTAACATTTTGGCCTTTCTTACCGATAGCCAAAGATAATTCTTCGTTTGGAACGACCGCAATGGCTTGCTTGGAATCTTTATTCACAATAATGCCATAAACATGAGCTGGCTTTAATGAATCAGCAATATAAAGTTCTGGTTCATCAAAATATTGAATAACATCAATCTTTTCGTTGGCAATTTGGCTGGTAATCTTTTGAATTCTCATTCCTTTCATACCAATACAAGCGCCGGTAGCATCAATATTATCATCATGAGTTGAAACTGCCACTTTGCTCCGTTCTCCCGGTTCACGAGCAATGGCTCGAATTTCGACAGTTCCATCATATATTTCCGTAATTTCTTCTTCAAAAAGACGCTTTAAGAAGTTAGGATCAGTTCTCGAAACAAGAACTTGTGCCCCTTTAGAATCCTTATCAACATTAGTGATATAAATCTTCAATGATTCACCAGGCCGATATTCTTCACCCGGAATCATCTGTGATGTCCGCATCAAAGCAAAGGTATTACCAATATTGATAATAACTCCACCTTTTTCAACCCGATCAACAACACCAAAGATGATGTCATCCTTCTTATTGATGTATGCATCGTAGATCATTTGCTTTTCAGTTTCGGTAATCTTTTGTTTGAGCATTTGTTTAACATGAATAGCGCTCATTCTATCAAAATTATCGATGCTAATTGGGGTTTCAAAAACATCACCAACTTTATAATCATGGTTAATTTCTTGCGCATCATGTAAGGATATCTCACATAATGGATTTACAACTTCTTCCACGATGTTCTTTTGTTGGTACATCTCGATTGTACCCTTCTTAGCATTAACATCTACTCTAGCCAAGCACTCTTTGCCATTCTTTCTTTGGAAGGCATTGATTAAAGCGGCTTTTAAAGCATCAATTAATACATCGCTAGAAATCTTTTTTGATTCCTCGAATTCACCTAATGCTTTAATAAAATTTTTCGATTCCATTTTCTTCTCTCCTTAAAATTTAACCGTAGTCATAGCGTCTTGAATATTACTCATTTCAATTGTAATCTTTTTCAGTCTAGTCTTATCACGACATTCGAGGACTAGCGAAGCCGGATTTACTTCTTTTAAATCCCCAAAGAATTCTTGATATTTATCAATCGGATTCTTGGTTTTAATATAAACATACTTACCTAGGGCTTTTTGGAATTGCTCTAAACTCTTCAATGGCCTTTCCACTCCCGGAGAAGCCACTTCAAGGGTGTATTCATCTTTCAAGAACGGGATATCATCAAGTAAGATTGATAGTTCTTGCGAGACTTGGACACAAGTGTCTAGATCCATCGCACCGTTTGCTCTTTCAATCAGGATTTCTAGCACATAATTGCTTTTATCTTTACGATAATCTAAGTTATAAAGAATGACCTTATTTTTAACTAAAATCGGTTCAATTAACTTAATTAAGTCTTGTTTTTGTTGTTCTTGCATATCCTCACCCCATTTTAAGTAAAGTAAGAGTGGGGTTTCCCCCACTCATAAACTTATACACGAGTATTATAACATAAGACTAATTCCATTACAAGAAGTATTATATGGTCACTAAACCAACTATCCACCACTCTATTTTTTAGGGTAAGTACTTACCGCCAAGCAAATTATTCCAATAACTAAAAAAAGTCCGGAAAATCCAAAAGTTAAAACTCGATAAATATAAAGCAACCCTTGGTAAGTATAAGTATAAAAATCACCACCAAATTCTGCATTTTCCATTAAGAATCCACAAATAAAGAAGAATAAGGCAATAATAATAGAAATTACTCCAGGAATAGTTAATTTTTTTTCATAGTATCCCCCCCTTCACATTAATTATAAATAATTATATGGATTAGGATTATACATTTGGTGATATATTATTTACTTCATGATTACAAAAAAGGACCCAACGAAGTGTTAGGTCTTGTGTATTACTTAGCCCCTTCTAACGGATGATGAGCTTCGTATTTCTTTCTTTCGACTGTATCGAGAATCTTCTTTCTTAGTCGGTAACAAACTGGTGTAACTTCCACTAGTTCATCTGGGTTAATATAATCAAGTGCCACTTCAAGTGACATCATTCTTGGCCGTTTTAGCACCACAGTTGGATCTTTACCGACACTTCTTTGGTTCGAAAGGTTCTTAGTCCGGCAAACATTGCAAGTTAAATCCATATCATAAGCATTTTCGCCAACAATCATGCCCTGGTAGACTTCAGCACCTGGTTCAATAAACAAAGTGCCCCGTGGTTCAAGTTGTTGAATAGCATAGTGAGTCGCTTGACCATTATCGGTTGCGACCATGACACCAATACCTCTTCTACCAACTTCAGCATTTGCGGTTGGACGATATTCACGATAAGTATGATTAATAATTCCATAACCTTTAGTGAGGGTTAAGAAATCAGTCATGAAGCCTAATAAACCTCTTGATGGAATAACATAAGTTAACTTAACTTGGTTCTCATGAGTTTGCATATCTAATAATTCAGCACCCCGTGGACCTAAAGC
>JAQUTO010000018.1 GCA_028694305.1 Bacilli bacterium | reverse complement strand
AGATAAACACTTGAAGTGATTGGTGTCACTATCAATGGTATGATAAGAACCACAAATAGGGCAGCGACGTTTATTACTCATTGATAATTCCTCCCGTATAGGTGTAGACACTTTTATAGACACTAGGAACAAAACCTAAAAAGAAAGTAGAACCATTTGCAGCCCTAAATGAGATAGTAAATCCTTCACCTGAAGAGTTACTCACACTATCTAAATCATCTTTGGATAAAACAAAAGTAATTAAGCCATTAGGATTGCCATAAGCGTCCCCATAAATGGAATTATATTTAAACTTCATACCATCTGGTGGACTAAAGAGTGACACCACGTAAGGAGCGGTGGATCCATAACTAATATTGACCGTTACATGCTCAGCATCTTTTACTTGGAAATATGTGCCTGCAATCTTAAAGTTGTTGGTATGTTGATTATTATCATAATAATGAAGAAAATTAGGATTCACATAGATAAAAGGCGACACAATAACAGTTGCAGTCAATGCAATTGATTCATTGAGTTCAGCTGTTATGACATAAGTCTTAGTTAACCCTCTAGTTGGAGTGAAAGACCAATTATAGGCATTATGTTGAGTTGAGGACAAAACATCATTGATATACCATTTAATGGAACTATCAGCATATTTTTCAGTAACATGAGGAATGATGGTTACCGGTTGAGTTGAATCCGGTGTTTGGCTCATTCTAGTAACGTCATATTCTAACGTTAATGGTAAAGTGACTACGGTTGTTGGACTAGAAGTTACTAAACTAGAAGAACTGACTGAAACTTATGATGCCACCGAGGATGACACAAGGTCGCTAGAGCCCGATTTAGCATAAGCACTAGTTGCTAATAATGCAACGTTGGCAGCAATTAATAAAGAAGCGACAACACCTAATACTGTCCTTTTAACTTTTGGACTAATTTCATTGAGTGGGGCATAGCCAAGTTCATTGCTGGCCACCAAGATATCATCTAGATGGAAGTTACTTAAATGGATGCCTAAATCGTCTAAGGTTTTAGTTGAATTGGCAATAATACCATTTTCAAAATCGAGTCGGTAATTATTGATATTATTAATACTATCATTAGACTTTGCATATTGCTTTTGGCAAACCTTAGTGGCAATTTTACCAATTCTAGGGTTCATTAATCTTTGAAAATCTTCGACTGTAATTGTGTCTGATGAGAAATTAGCAAATAAAAAGGGAAAGTTGGTAATCTCAACATCATAGTTTCCATTGATACCTAAGCGTCCAATTTCCTCTTGTCTGTTTGTCACATCAATATTGCCATATCCCCAAAGGATATCGTTGGCGTTCTTTAAATTCAATTCATAAACTGTTAAGGTTTTACCTTCAATAGAATTACTTAAAAACTCGTCAATCTTTGTAGTCTGATTGATGGTTTTAAGTAATTTATCTTCTAGATACAAATAACAAGAACAATTAGGTGCGACCTCAATGGGGAGTTCCCTGGCTGCAAGTAGAGTTCTTCTACGGACCAGTTCCCGGTTGCCATTGTCAGTATCGAACAGCCGTGTCATGTGATTTTTTACTTTTTGTTTTTATCTACCATTTCACAGAAGGAATCGATTTCATTTTCAGAATAATCATCTTTTGCTAATGAATAAATTAATTTCTTTCTATTTTCTGAAAGTAATGTGATATCCAGCGTTAGTAATTTGGTTGAGTTCGTAATGGATTCTCTTAGTCGTTCGAGATCTCGAGGAGAAAGAGTGTAAGCTTGCGTTACTAGTTTTTCCATATCATAAGGAATATTGCGTTTTCCGTTCTCAATAGCAGAAAGGTAGGATGGGGAAACGTGAAGTTTTCTTGCCATTTCTTTTGAGCTATCGCCCGTATTAATACGAATAATACGTAAAATCTTGCCAAATGATGTAACCATTACAAGGCCCCCTTTATGTATAACTCAATTATATCTTTTGCAGATGTAGAAAACAATAAACTTGTTTGACATTTCTACAAAACAGTAAAACTGAGCCACAACTTCACAAAGTGGTAAAATATTTATACAGCTGTTTTGGGGTAGAGTTAAAGGGCGTTTTCTTGGATATGTTTTGGGCGTATAATGGTTTTAGAAGTAGAGGTAGAGTATGAGTTTTACTTATCTGTGTATCGATTTAAAGACATTTTATGCTTCAGTGGAGTGCGCTGAACGGGGTTTAGACACCTTTACAACCAATTTAGTGGTGGCTGATAAGACCCGGGGTAAAGGGGCACTTTGTTTAGCGATAACTCAAAGTATGAAGAACCTAGGGATCCATAATCGCTGCCGCTTAATGGAGATTCCAGAGGGAGTGGAATATATCATTGCTAAACCAAGGATGAAACTATATATTCAATATGCAGCAGAGGTATATAAGATCTTTCTTAAATATATCGATAAGAGTGATATTGTGGTGTATTCAATTGATGAATCATTTTTAGATGTTACTAAATATCTGAATCTTTATAAATGTAGTGCTAAAGAATTGGCTAAAAGAATCATTGATGATGTTTATCAACATCTACATATCTATGCGACAGTGGGTATTGGCACTAATCTTTATCTCACTAAAGTGGCGCTAGATATTAGCGCTAAACATTCCCCTGACTTAATGGGTGAGTTAGATGAAGAAACTTATCAAAAGACTTTATGGCACCATACCCCTTTGACTGATTTTTGGAATATTGGGAATGGGATTGTCAAAAGGTTGGCGAAATATGGCGTGAAAGATATGTTTGATATTGCTCATCTTAATGAAGAGATAATCTACCGAGAATTCGGGATAAAAGGTGAATTTATCATTGATCATGCTTGGGGCAAGGAACCCTGCACAATCAAAGAGATTAAAAACTATAAATCCCAACACAATTCTTTATCTAATGGGCAAGTTTTGTTTGAAGATTATAACTATGATGATGCTTTACTGGTGGTTAAAGAAATGGTCGAACTTAATACCTTAGAACTAGTTGATAAACATTTGGTGTGTTCTGGAATAGGACTTGGGATTGGTTATTCTAAAGATGTCCATCCTTCTAGTGGTGGGACAATGGCACTTGATGTTAATACCAATTCTTATCGGACATTATTGAAGGCTTTTAATGATCTCTATATAAGAACTACTTTTAAGAACTATCCGATTAGAAGAATCAACATTTCTTTCTTGAATGTCATCTCAGATACTTATGAAACTTATGACTTATTTAGCGATGAAAAAGACTTAAAGAAAGAGCATCAAGTGTCGGAAGCCTTAATTGCAATTAAGAAGAAGTATGGCAAGAATTCAGTAGTTAAAGCCATGAATCTAGAAAAGAAAGCCACTACATTAAAACGTAATAAGTTAATAGGAGGTCACAATGCCGAATAGAATGAAAGCTGATCGAGCGGTCCAATTTCTGCCTTTTGATGGAGTAAAAGGCTTACGAGAAGCCTTAAAAGAAGCAGAAAGAGTAGTTGTTCCTAAAAAAGAATTAGGTGAAGATGAGAAAGAAGCACTTTCTTTAGTTTTAAGTGAACTTCGTAAAGGAATGATGGTCAAAGTTGTTTATTATGAGAATAATGACTATGTTTCATATGAGGGCATTGTGACACGAATTGATGATACTTTGAAAGATTTAACCGTTGTTAAAACTAAGATTGCTTTTCCAGATATTATTAAACTGGAAATTAAAGGGTAGTTTATTAGAATAATAAAAACACAATGTTGTTGAATAAGTCACTTCATTTAACAAATAGGCTTTAAGTGTCTAATATATGAAGTACGAGGGAGCCCTCGTCTAGTTTTTTTGCGCTCCCTAGGATAAGGAATTTAATCCCTAAGGTTGAAAGCGGGTCACTTTGGAGGAAAAGAGTAGGAATGAAGAAGGTATTTGTATTTTTATCAGCGCTTCTCTGCCTAGCAATCTCATTAGTTGCGGGGTCTTTGGCGTTATATCAAAAAACAATATCAGTTGATGAAGTCACAGTTACAGCTAAGACTTTCTATTTTACTGCGGCTAATACAACTCAAAACTTCCAAGATCCTGTTTTAATTGCACCAACAGAAACTGTTTGGTACCAATTTGAGATTACTAACCAAAATGAAAATCAAACCGCTGTTAGTGAAGTCCCAATGGATGTGACACTAACCTTTAATATTGGTTTAGGTGATAATTGTACTTCGACTATTCCATACCTCAAAGTCTATGTTTATGATGAAAATGATATGGGTTTAGGTGAAGTTGAATTAACTAATGGTATTGGTTCATTAAATGTTTCATCTTATTTACCTAAAACAATTGCAACCAGCAAAACCTTTAAAGTTGAGATTCGCTGGATCAGCCACAGTGATGATATTAATTATCAAGGCCATAGCAATGGCAATAAGTTATCTTTAACTGCAACTGCAACCCAATGTCAGCATGAAGTTGATGATGCTTCTCATACAACAGCAACCTATTACATTGTTAGAGCTCCATTAATTGGAACTTATGGTGGCAGTGTTACATTTAGTAAGATTCTGGCAAGTAGTGGTGATATTATTACTGCAACATATACACCAGATAATGGTTATGTTTTAGCTAGTGCCTCCATTAAGGATGATGATAACAATACAGTTACCTTAACTGGAACTGGTGCTACTAAGACATTTACAATGCCTTCTAGCCATGTTACCTATTATGCCGTCTTTAAGAATGTCTTTGACTTACAAGTTACTTTAACCGGTTCTAGTCTAGATTCTGTCACTACAACTCAACATTGTGCTGACGATCAAGTCTTAATTACCGCTTCACCTAAATCTAATTATGGGTTTGAAGGTATTTACCTTGATAGTGTTAGAATTCTTGAAGGTATCAGTGTTGATCCAACCGATGGTTCAGTTGAATATACACTAACAATGCCTGCTAAAGATAGTGAAATTGAAGTTGTCTTCACTGACTTTGCTGGTGGAAGTGGTACTCAAAGTGACCCATATCGTTTATATGCAGCTAATCAAATAAAGGACTTATCAACTAGAGTAAGCCCAGATAATACTAATGCTACAACAAGAAATGCCTTTAGAACTGCATACTATCAACAAGAGCAAGATATCGATGGCGCAGGAACCACATCTATGTATCCAATCGGAACTTCAACTGTTTTCTCAACTCATTATTCCTTTGCTGGAAAATATGATGGAAAAGGGTATAGTGTTGATGGTATTACTATTTCTAAATATGGTAACACTAACTCTAACTTGGGTCTATTTGGTTATACCGAATCCGCCCGTATTATGAACTTATCTATTGGTTCTAATATGGTTATTGGTGATGGTAGTGCCGATCAAGTTGGTGGCATAGTTGGTTATGCTTACAATTATACAGAACTCTTAAATGTCACAAATAATGCTGATATTAATGGTGGCTCGATGGTTGGTGGAATTGTTGGTAAGGTTAGCGAAACAGTGAGTTTAATGAATGTTGCAAATAATGGTAATATTACTGGCGTTGAGAAGGTCGGCGGTATTGTTGGGAATATGATTGAATCTATTATCTATAATGCTTATAACACTGGTGCTATTACTGCAACTAAGAATACTTCAAGTTATGCTGGTGGCATTACTGGTTATCTTAATGGTTCAAGTTTATATGTTGTCTATAATGTTGGAACTATCACGGCTCCTCAATATGATGATCCGATTGCGGGCCGTAACACCTTCTTGAATTCACAAACAGTTTATTATGCACTCTCAAGTTCAGGAGCAGAAAGCAATGGCTATAACCCTGCTAAGGGTAGTAGTGTCACTGCAATTGAATACATGAATGCTGGTGTTACTTGGATGAAGACTGATTATCCAAATATAGCAGACAGTATGAAATACTGGGGTGGCACAGCTAGTGCACCTGTCTATGTTGATTAATTATAAGGAGTAGCTTCGGCTACTCCTTTTTTATTGTTTTGGTATATAATTAACTTGGAGGCGAAAGTATGGAAATCTATACAAGTCACAAATTAATAACTTACGAGTATCTAAATCATCATGGGACTTTATTTGCAGCCAAGACGGCTGAACTCTTTGTTGAAGCTGGTTTTACTGCCGCAGCAATGGCAGTAAAAGACCCAGATAAGATTGTCTTAGTCAAAGTTCATGGAATGAGTTTTACTAAACCAATTAAAAAGGGCGATGTCATCATCTTAAAGAGTCAAATTGTTAAAGTTGGTGTTACTAGTCTCACTGCTTATATTTCGATTACCAGTGGTAAAGAAGGATATACCCCGGTGACAGGGTTCATCACATTTGTCACTACTGATGAACAGGGGCAAAAGATTCCGCATGGTCTCGTGCTTGATGAGACGAAAGATGAAGCAGAATTAAAACTGCGTGAAATAGCTAAAACCTTAAAGTAGAAGACCCTAAATAAAGGGTCTTTTTCGTATTCTTTTATTCTTAATAAAAGTATATAATAAAAGTTGTAGGTGATTTTATGAAAGATTATTTAGCAAAAAGAGTGACAAAAGTTGTGGCGAGTAATGATATCTTACAAATCAGTGCCAAAGCCAAAGAAGCCAGTAAAAAAGAGAAAGTTATTGATGCTTCTATTGGGCAATTTTTAGCCGAAGATAAATCCTTAGTTGGCTTAAATGAAATCAAACAAGCTTTAAGCAAGTATTTACCAGATAATCTAGGTTATCCTAGTAGTTTAGGCTCACAAGAGTATCAAGAAGCCATTTTAAAATGGTTATTTAAAACTGAATATAATACAGTTAACAAGACGTATCAAATCCCTTTTGCAGCTACACTAGGTGGAACTGGCGCTTGTTCACTAGCTTTTAAGACCTTCTTAGATGAAGGTGAGACTGTCTTGCTTCCTAGTGTGATGTGGAGTAACTACCGTTTAATTGCGAAAGAAGCCACCTTAAAGAGTGCGACCTATCCTTTATTTAAAGGTCAACACTTCAATATTGATGGCTTAATTAAGAAGATTAATAGTCTTAAACAAAGAAATGTTTTAGTGGTCATCAATGATCCATGTGAGAATCCAACTGGCTATTCATTAAGTAGTCAAGAATACAAAGAACTTATCACTAATCTTAATGAAGTCGGGAAGAAGAGAAACTTGGCCATTCTCTTTGACATTGCTTATCTTGATTTTGATCACGATGGTAAGAGTATGCATCATTTATTTAAGGAACTCTTGGCCAAGAAGTTAAACTTCTTGCCTTTATTTGCCTTCTCTTGCTCCAAAACCTTTGGGGTCTATGGGTTAAGAGTAGGAGCTTTGTTCGCGCTTTCTAAAGGCTTAGAATTCAAGACCGATTTATGCCAGGCTTGGGGTAACTTCGCTCGGGGCACATATTCCTGCCCGAATGGCGGAGCACTTGCAGCGATCTCCAAAGCTTTATTAGATCCGAACTCCATGAATAAGATTCAGGCCGAGATTTGTACTAACTCTATGAACTTACAATTAAGAGGTAAGTACTTAATTGAGCAACTAGAAAAGAATAAGATTTCTTATTTACCATATTGTAATGGGTTCTTTGTAACCATTATCGTTAAAGATACTAGTGGATTAACTAAGAAACTAGAAAAACAACATATTTATGTTGTTCCTCTCGATTCTAAGCATATTCGTTTAGCAGTTTCAGGGCTTAATAAAGAAGATATTCAAACTATTTGTCAAGTGATAGGGGGCTTAGAAAATGCATAACTCATTTATTCTTGATTTAGCCAAGAAAACACCAACAGCGGAGCAAATTATTAATTCGGACTATTTCCAAACCATCTTAGATGAATATTTAAGAAATGTCCAAGTTAATGATACTCATTTGTTTGAGTTACTTAATTCGACCTTTAAACGTAACTTGCATCTTGAACTAAAACAAACATTTTTAAAGTTATTAAAAACTAATTATCAAAGTTTAAAAGCGTCTTTATATCCCCTTAGTGAAGATCAAGATGAAATCTTATCTTTATTAGATGGTTTATATGATACTTGGCGGAATAAGCAAAGATACGCCTTAATTAATTATTCTTTGCATCCATTAACAAGTGCGGCTTTTATTAAGAAGAATGAACAATTAGGGGCTGCAATTGTTAAAACCTATCGTATTATCTATGAAAATGTCTTAGGTCATGAACAAATGGTCTATCGTCAACTTCCTTCAGGAACCAATGCTGGCTTCATTTTAAAAGAAGATAAAGAATTGAATTATCCACAAGAATTGGCTTTTATGAAGGGCAGCTTATTACTTCAAACCTTATTGATTCGTCCACCATTCATCGCTAGTAGTGAACAAAATACCAGAAAAGGCATCTTTAAAGAGTTGGCTCTACCACTAAGAGATGAAGATTATGACTCTTCTGATCATATTGGAGTGGCTTTAAAGATTAAAGGTCATGTTGGTTATGTGTTTATCTCCAAAGCCTTTATGTCTTTCATTGTTGGATTAGGTAACTTATTTAGGGTAGTAGATTTTAATGAAGTCAAAGATGTTAAACCAGATTTCATTATTGCATATGGCGTTAATGTCGAGCATAAAGAATGCTATTACTATAAGAGCAAGGATGGTATCTATGTTGGCGTTTGTCCATTCCAAGCCGAGATTGATTACTTTGGTTATTTAAAGAAAATGATTCTAACACTCCATAATCTAGTGATGATTGATGAGGGTAAATTACCAATCCATGGAGCAGCCATTAAAGTCATTTTAAATAATGGTAAAAGTTATAATATTGTCATCATGGGAGACTCCGGGGCAGGAAAGTCAGAAACTATAGAAGCCTTGGGTACAATTTCAGATTCCAGTATCCATGGAATTGTCACAATTTATGATGATATGGGGACCTTCATTTTACAGGATAAGGAAGTCTATACGAATGGCACTGAGACAGGTGCATTCGTGAGATTGGATGATCTAGATAAGGGCTATTCCTTACGTTCTATTGACCGTTCTGTTTATCTCAATATTGAAACTGTTAATTCCAGAGTGGTTATTCCAATTACTACTTATAAAGAGACTAAGAGTTTACACCACGTTGATGCTTTCTTATTAGCCGATAACTTTACTAATAGTCCAGTGGGTATCACTGAGTATAAAGATGAAGTTAGTGCTAAAAAAGATTTCATTAAAGGTGAAAGAGTTGCTAAAGGCACCACGAGTGAAGTGGGGAGAGTAACTACTTTCTTAGCTAATCCTTTTGGTCCAGTTCAACGGCAAAAAGACTGTGAAGTCTTAATTGATCAATTCTTTGATGCACTATATAAAAATGGCATCTTTGTTGGCAAAATATATACTAAACTAAGTTTGGATCCATTACATGGCCCACAACTTGGAGCAAAAGCCTTATTAAAATTAATCAAAGGTTTTAAAGGGGAATAGCATGAAAGTTACTTTTGATACTAAAGCTATCCAACCAATGGCTGATTGGTTAATGAAGCGTAAAAGGGGAGTAAGCAATGAGGCGGAACTCCGTACTATCCTTAAGTTACCTGAATATGGGGTTGAATTTAAGCGCTATAACTCCCCAGGTTTACCTATGGCGCATATTAGTTATGAAGAAGCGGTTGATTTCTTCCTTAACTTCGATAAAAAGACTTTTACTAATCCAAGATTAGAGTATAAAAGAGAGTATTTCATTAAATTCTATGAAGATTTAGAGAATAAAATGAAATTAGTTGAGATGTTTAACTCCATTACTAGTCAAGATCAAGAACAAATCTTAACATTACTGAAGAATGGGCTTCCTAGTGAAATTGCTAAGCAAGACAATGAAACCATTGTTTTATTAATTGTTTCGATTGGTAACTCGCTGGGTTGGCCATATGAGAACTATATCGATTTTGATGTAGCAAACTTAGCCTTAATCAAGGATAAAGATACCTTTATTCATATTATTGCGCATGAACTTCACCATACTCATTTTGAAGAGATTATGCCAAGTAAATATACACCTAGTGATTTATTCTTAATTAACTTTGCTTTTGAGGGCTTGGCAGTTCACTTTAATAACAATGCCTATACCGAACATAAACCGAGTAAATACAAAGGTCCAATGATTGGGATGTGTGAAGCAGATTGGCAGTTATATGGCTCTGAATTTGCTGAACTTTTTAACCAATTTAAGCAAGATTATTTAGCTACTAAGACTTTAGATATGAAGGGAGTCCAAAAACTATTAGGTGAGCACTATGAACAGTTCACTTATAAGAGTTTAAAAGATGGCTCAATTAAAAACATCCAACAATATCCAACTTATTATCTAGGTTGTTATTTCTATGGTTCCATTGATTTAGCTTTTGGTAAAGAAAAACTCTATGAAACCTTAAAACGCCCTGATCAATTAATCAGTGTTTATAATGAAGCGGCTAAGAAATTAGGCAATTCCAAATATTTATTCTAACAAAAAAGGAAGCGATGCTTCCTTTTATTTTTCATTAGCGTAACTCTTAAGTAAATGGACTAAATAGGCTTTGAGTTCAGCTTGGCTATATTTACCTTTGCAAGTAAAGTTATATTCCACAAATAGATTTAAGGTATTTGCAATATACTTAGCAAAGATATCGGAAGGCAAGGTAAATTTCTTACTATTAAAACGTTTAGTGATAATTTCTTGGGAACTCATACTCACCACGTAGCGATAACGAGTACAGAACCATCTATCTGGAGGGTTATGAGCTATGATTTTATTGATTAAGGTTTGATGGGCCGTTAGTTCACTACAAATCCGATCAAAGAAGACTGGAATAATTTCTTTTTCTGGTAAGGAAAAAGCATCTTCAATATGGATTGAAAGAACTTGGCGTCTAAAACAATAGTCAAGTAAATCATACTTGTCATCAAAATAGTTATAAAATGTTGCGCGTGGGTAACGAGCACTTTCACAGAGTTCATTAACATTGATTTTCTCAAAAGCTTTAGTGGTTAAACACTTAATTAAACACAAATAAAAAGCATCTAATGTTCTTTGCGCTCCTCTTGTAGGATGTTTTGATAAATCATATTTCATACACAATACCTCATAAAAAATTTACTACTTTTACATATTATAACATTTGTCAATAATTAGTAAAGCACTAGTTAACATAAAATAGCAAAGATTAACAACAAAGTGTTATCATTGATGTAAGGAGAGTGAGTCTATGAGAAAAAATTTTGGTGCTAAGTCTTGGTGTTATCCACAAAATGTCTTTATTATTGCTACCTATAATGAGGATGGTAGTGTTGATGCAATGAATGCAGCTTGGGGTGGTATCTATGATACTAATAAGATAGTATTAGCCTTGAGTTTAGAACATAAAACAGTTAAAAACATGCTAAAAAGGAAGGCTTTTACCATTTCAATGGCCGATGAAGAGAATGTTATTCCTTGTGATTATGTTGGTATTGTTTCAGGAAATAAAGACCCTAACAAGTTTAACAAAACTGGTTGGCACTTCATTCCATCTAAGTTAGTAGATGCTCCTATCATCACTGAATTAAAGATGGCTTTAGAATGTAAACTAGCGAGTTACGATGAAAAAGAGGGTATCTTTATCGGTGAAATAGTTAATGTCAGTGTGGATGAAAGTGCTTTGACTAATGGGACTATTGATACTAAGAAAGTCAAACCAATTACCTTTGATCCAGTTAACAGTGCTTATTATGGTTTAGGAAATAAAGTTGGAGATGCCTGGAAAGCAGGCCTGAAGTTAAAATAATGTTAGAAGTAGGAATGCAAGCTTCTTTAATTGAAGAAGTTACCCCTAAAAATACTGCTGATCAAATTGGCAAAGGTGGACTCCCAGTTTTTTCTACTCCGGCTTTAGTGGCTTTAGTAGAAAAACTCTGCCTTGAGTTTTTGGGACCACATCTAGGTCAAGATGAAGCAACAGTTGGAACCAAATTAGAAGTGGCTCATAATGCGGCAACACCAATCGGGATGAAGATTAAGATTGTTGCTACCTTAAAAAGCATTGA
>JAQUTO010000135.1 GCA_028694305.1 Bacilli bacterium | reverse complement strand
CTCCATAAGGGTCAATTATTTCGTTTACAGCGCCGTTTACATGAACAAGGTAATTATAGACACATTTGTCATAATCTCCCTTTAAAACCAAAACAAACACGCCTTGTTGACGTCTATCTAAGTCTAGGACGCGTCCATTGAGTAATAATTGTACTTTACTAGCTGTTGGAGCCCATAATCTAAAGATAGTCATCTCTTTAGCATAAGTTACTCCAAGTGGCCCAGTATAGTTAAACTCTTCATCAAAGCGTGGTGTCTTAACGATAAAACGATATTTAACTTGGCACTTCATATTGGCACTAGCATTACCCAGATAGTAATTAGCGCCGATTTGTAAAGGTTCAGTAAAACTTAGACCAAAATAGTGGTTATTATGGTCCTCATATTGATAAATAATATTAGTTCCAGTCACACCTTTAGGCGTAATTAAACTAAAAGGTGCTTGAAATCCACTCGATTTGGAAACGACTAATTCAATTAGATTATAATCATCAAAATATGCGTTAAATTGTTCCATATTCATCACCCATTCTAATTATAGCATTGTTACCCTAAAGATAAAAAGGAAGTTCATAAAAAAACGTTCCTCTTTTGAGGAACGTAATTTATTACTTAGCTTCTTTTTTTGCTGTGGGTTTCTTTTCTGCAGGCTTTTTAGCGGCTGGCTTCTTAGCTGGAGCCTTTTTAGGAGCAGCTTTTGGCTCTTTTGGAGCTTTAACGCTGATTTCAAGTTTGCCATCAGTCTTTTCACTGACTTTAACTTCTGGAGCCTTTTCTTCTTTGACTTTTGGTTGTGGTTCCTTGCCACTTGCAATAGCGGCCTTACTTGCTTCAATTAAGTCATTGAAGGCTTTTGGATCATTAATTGCGAGTTCTGAAAGCATCTTACGATTAACTTCAATACCGGCAACCTTGAGTCCATACATGAATTTGGAGTATGAAATGCCTTGAGCATCACACGCTGCGTTAATTCTGGTAATCCAGAGTTTTCTGAAATCCCGTTTCTTTTGACGACGATCACGATAAGCATAGGCACCGGATTTTAATAGTTGTTCATTAGCTGTTTTATATAAACGATGCTTTGAACCACGGTAACCACTTGCTTTTTTTAACACTTTCTTATGTGCACGATGTGCGACATAACCACCTTTTACTCTTGCCATAATTTTACCTCCCTATTAGCCTTGGAACATGTTCTTGATTCGCTTTTCATCTGTTGGATGTACCATTCCTGGCTTAGCGAGTTGTCTTCTTTGTTTCTTTGACAATGAATGAGCTTTGTGTTGACGATAAGCGTGTTTTCTTTTGAGATGACCATTGCCCGTTACTTTAAAACGTTTGGCAGCGGCCTTATTTGTTTTCATCTTTGGCATATTAATGTCCTCCTATTTCTTTGGTGAAAGAAGTGCAAACATTTGTCTTCCTTCCATAACTGGTTGTTTATCGACGACTGAATAGTCTTTGATCAAATCTAAGAACTGACGTAAAGTTGCTTCTCCCACTTCAGGATGGGACATTTGTCTCCCCCTAAAACGCACAGTAACCTTAACCTTACTACCTTCAGCAAACCATTTAATGACTGCTTTAGCTTTAACTTCAAGGTCATGCATATCTGTTTGTGGTGTAAAACGAACTTCCTTATTTTCAATGACTTTTTGATTCTTTTTGGCTTCCTTGGCCTTCTTTTGTTGCTCAAAACGATATTTGCCATAGTTCACAATCTTGCAAACTGGTGGTTTTCCCATTGGGGCAACGCAAAGTAAATCAAGCCCAACCTCTTTTGCAAGGGCAATGGCTTCTTTTCTTGGTTTAACTCCTAATTGGTTTCCATTTTGATCAATAACTAAAACTTCAGGAAAGCGAATCAATTCATTAACTAAGTCTTTGTTCTCTTTTACTGGTAACTTCCCGTATTGGTCTCTCGGATTCATATAAGCTATAGTCTCCACCTCCAGTGATGAAATAAAAACGAGTGCGAAACGCACCCGTTATAAAAACATTTTAATAATGTTGTAGCCTTGACCCATTACCATTGGCAATCAGGTGAGAAGCGGGTGCCTCTTCTTTCCACTTATTCGTTTTTGCGAGATTATCTTATCATTTATAGATAAAATAGTCAACTAAATAATATCCATGCACTCAATCTCGACATGAGTTGGATGGACCATTCTAGCATCTTTTCTTGTTTCTTTCGATAGATGCATACTCTTAATGGCTTCTTTTAAGGAACCGCCAATACTGAAACCAGTGATTGGGTAACGTTTCTTGCCATCAAAGTAGTAGCCAAGTCTCACTTCACCACCGATATAATCGGAGAATGGATCAACTTGAAGACCACTATAAGCCACGCATTCAATGTATGGCTCTTTTTCCATTTCAGCAATGCTCTTTGAACCTGGAGCAACAACTGTGATAGGTAAGGAACCTGTTGGTTCTTTGACACCTAAATATTGGCCCCATCTAGAAGCACCGGCATATTGAGTAGCAATGCCCTTATCAATGAGTTTAACATCATGTAAGACACTGCCATCAGTATCAACTGGGCGTGATGCCACACATTCAGCCACATATGGAGTTAAGGTGATATTAATCTTATCACCTAGTACCTTATCACCTTGGCAAGATTCACCAAGTTTGAATAAAGACATATG
>JAQUTO010000017.1:3368-12128 GCA_028694305.1 Bacilli bacterium | reverse complement strand
CCTAGTCTTTATCTTAGCTATTATGCCTAAAGATGATAATGGTGATGGCTCGACAATGTATGTTTTAAGAGCAGAAAGCCCAGGACCTCAAGTTGGTAAACTTGTTTCTAAAATGCGGGCTTCAACTAGAATTCTTTATATTATTTATATGAGTATGACTGTGATTTTAGCTATTTTATTAGCTTTAGATCCAGGGCTCAATGTCTTTGATTCTCTCTGTTTAGCTTTTGCTACTGCCGGAACTGGTGGTTTTGCTAACTTTAATGCAGGGCTAGCCAATGTCTCTAACTATGTCCAATATGTTTTATCCATTGGCATGCTTTTATTTGGCGTTAATTTCACTTTATATTATCTTTTGTTAATCAAGAAATGGCGCCAAGTAATTAAGAGTGAAGAACTCCACGTTTATGGAGGTATTATTGTAGTGGCAGTGGCATTTATTGCTATCATGTTATTTACCCATGTGGGAAATGTTTATACCACTGGCGAATCGGCTTTTAGAACAGCTTTATTCCAAGTGGCTTCGATTTTAACTACCACCGGTTTTGCTACAACTGACTTCGCGACACTTTGGCCACCAATTTGCCAAGTAGTACTGGTTGCTTTAATGTTTATTGGAGCAATGGCTGGTTCTACGGGTGGTGGTATTAAAGTCTCAAGATTTGGCATTTTATTTAAATCAATTGCTGCGAGACTGAAACGACAAGTAAGTCCACGCAGAGTAGTTACAGTTAAGTTTGAAGATCAAGTTGTCAGTGATGAGATGGGTAGTCAAGTTGCGGTCTTCTTTGTGGTTTATTTATTAGTGCTTTTCCTTTTTGCTTTCTTAATTTCATTTGATGGTTACGATTTATTAACTAACTTTACAGCTTCTTTAGCTTGTATCTCAAATATTGGACCAGGACTTGGTGCGGTAGGACCGATGGCAAATTATGCTGGTTTCTCCTATTTTTCGAAGATCCTTCTCTCAATTGAAATGATTGTGGGTCGGCTTGAAATCTTCCCAGTCCTTGTTTTATTCTATGCTCGGGTTTGGAGAAAATACTAATGAAGGCGGGTTTAATCTCTTTAGGTTGTGCCAAAAACTTAGTTGATTCAGAGACAGTTTTAGGCTTACTTAGAAAGAATGGCTTTGAAATAGTTAATAATCAAAAAGAAGCAGATTTAATCTTTATTAATACATGTGGCTTTATCCAAAGTGCTAAAGAAGAAGCAATTAGCACTATTTTTGAGACACTTAAAAGCAAACGAGATAATCAAAAAGTAATTGTAATTGGTTGCTTTGTCGAAAGATATAAAGAAACCTTAATACAAGAGATACCAGAAGTTGCTGGTTGGATTTCCATTAGTGAATACCAAGATTTTGCCAAGATTTTAAGTAAAATAGTGGGAACACCATGCCCAATCAATGAATTTGATATTATGAATCGGGTAGTTTCTACTCCTTCTTATTGGGCGTATGTTCGGATTGCTGATGGTTGCGATAATCATTGCGCTTATTGTGCGATACCTTTAATTCGGGGTAAGTATAAATCCCGCAAAATAAGTGAGATTAAAAAGGAAGTAGAAGGCTTAGTTAAAAAGGGCTGTAAAGAGATTGTTTTAATTGCCCAAGATACAACGAGATTTGGTCTAGATACTGGTGAAAGAATTGAAGACTTACTAGAAGACGTTGCCACTATTCCTAACCTTTATTTATTAAGATTATTGTATTTATATCCAAATGATGTAAGTGATGAGTTAATTCAAGTAATTAAGAAACATCCAAATATTGCACCATATTTTGATTTACCGATGCAACATGGCTCTAATTCACAATTAAAACTGATGAATCGTAGAGGAACAAAAGAGCAGTGTTTGGAACTGCTGACTAAGATAAGGAAAGGAATCCCAAACGCCATTTGTCGGACAACCGTGATGGTTGGATTTAACCAAGAAAGTGAACAAGATTTTACTGAGTTACTTGATTTTATCAAAGCGGCTCATTTTGATCGTTTAGGCTTATTCAAGTTTTCCAAAGAAGAAGGCACACCAAGTTACACTATGAGTGGCGAAATAACTGATACCAAATTAGTGGCAAAACGTTATGAACAAGTTATTGCCTTACAACGTAAGATTGCTTATCAACAATCAAAGCAACAAATTGGTAAAGAGATGGAGGCTATGATTATTGGCTATAATCCAACTAACCAAACTTACAGTGCACGTTCTTATGCTTTTGCACCGGATGATGTGGATGGGTGCATTTATATCCATAGTGATAAGAAGTATCCAAATGGGACTATTGTTAAAGTTAGAATCACTAATTGTATGATTTATGATTTAGAAGGTCAGATAATCTAGGACACAGGCTTGTGTCCTTTTTTTTGGACATAATAATTGGTATATTTAATGAAAAAGAGAGTTATTCGTTAAAACCATTTGTCGATATCTTATTGTGATTATAAACAAGTCTTTATCAATGTTAGACTTGTTATGCAAGATTTATAGATGCATAATTAAAGTAAGAAGAATCGATATTTAGATGAATAACAAACTATCATAATGCCTAATCTATAAAAGGAGATGATTGGAATGGCAATTTATGACAATATGTATGGAATATATAGTATTCAAAAAACGCTGAGGTTTGAGTTGAAACCTATTGGTAAGACAAAAGAAGTAATTGATGCAATTGATATTGACTCAAACTCATCAATTTTCGTTGATGATCAAAGAAGATATGACGAATATTTATCTGCAAAAGCATTGTTAGACAACTATTATAGAGATTTTGTCAATGAAGTCTTGTCTTCATTTACATTTTTGCCAACTGACCTTAAGACTGCATTTTTACTTTATTCGCAGAGTAATAAAGATGACTCTAAAAATGATAATGCTAAGGAATTAGTAAAAGTGCAAACTAAAATGATGAAAGAGTTAAGTGCGACTTTCAAACAATCATCAGGTGATTTTGGACTTGATGGATATCAAAAACTATTTGGAAATGACCAAAAACCACTAAATAAATGGTTAAAAAATGAATTTGAGATCAAACATAGCATAACCAAAGAAGAATACGATAAAGCCGTTGAGGTTTCCTCGTTGTTTGGGTCTGGGTTTGTCGGGTATTTTAACTCTTACAAAAAAGCGAGAGACAACCTATTTGAGGCTGAAGGAAATTCTGCTTCTATTGCCCATCGTGTAGTGGAAGATAATATGATTATTTACTTCAAAAACTGTTTGTTGTTTGCCACAATAAAAGAGAAGTATCCAGACCTCTTTGAGAATATTAACAATAAGACAATTATGAAGGCTGAGGACTATAATGACTTATTAACTCAACAAAATATTAATCAATATAATGCTATCATTGGAGGAGATAAAGAACAAAAAACAGTTGGTCTCAACGGCCTGTTAAATCAATATAGGCAAGCCAAAAACTTAAAATCGAGAGAATTACCACTTTTTCTTCCTTTGTTTAAGCAAATATTAAGTGAAAAAGAAGGCTATTTGATTAATGATTATAACAATGATGAAGAAATGCTTAATGAAATTAAGTCTTTGTATAATAAGTATCTATCAGATTTATCCTCTATTCAATCCTTATGTCAGGAATACATATGTGATGATAACAAACTAAATATTTTTATCACTACCAAAGCCTTGTCATCTATGTCTCAAGAATTAACAGGAGATTGGTCCGTTTTTAAAAGTTCGATTGATTCCAGCACTATAACATATACAAAAAAGAAACAAGATATGTATAAAAAGACCATTTCATTGGGTGAATTACAAACTTTTTATGATAAGTATAATCAGTCACTAGATGAAAAGAAAGCCCCAGTTTCATTTATTTCTTATTTCGCCAATTATGACATTTCGCATATTAAAACACTGTATGAAGATTGTATTCCAATATTTGAAAGCAAGACAATTTGCTTGCAAGAGATGCTTTCCCCAAAAGAAAGAGTAGTAAAAAAAGATGAAGAAAAAATAGTTAAACTAAAGACTTTATTAGATCACATGATTGAAATTATACATCATTATAAACCTCTTTTATTGGTTGAAAATCACAAGCAAATTGAACTTAAAGATGAAGATGTTGATTTTCGAACTCAATTTGATGAATTGTATTCTCATTTAAATGATGTGTTTTTCTTATATAATAGAGTACGTAACTATATTACTCAAGTTAAAGACAATAAGAAAGAAAAGATTAGACAATACTTTGATTGCAGTTCTTTGCTTGTAAGTTGGGGTTGCAGTTTCAACAACAATGATTGTGCTCTTTTCAAAAAAGGGAACTTATACTATTTTGCAAAATGTTTATGCAAAATATCAGATGTCTCACTTGGAAAATTATTTAATGCTCAAAACAAGGGTGATGCATTTTATTATAAATACTTTCAACAAAAACTAGATGTAAAGAACTTTCCAAGATGCTACATTAGGAGTAAGGGGATAAGTATTGCGCCAAGAGTGGAGCAATACAATTTACCAATTCAAGACATTCTCGATATATATGATCAAGGAACCTATAAAAAAGATGTTTGCGACGCGATGGGTTTGAATGAGAAAACATATCGTAAAAACCTTGGGAAATTAATAAACTATTACAAATTGGCCATTTCTAAAGATGAATTATATAAGGGATGTACTTTTTCCTTTAAAGATACTTCTGCATATAATAATATCAAAGAGTTTGCAGAAGATGCTATTAATAGTTCCTATTATCTAAAAAAAATTTCTATAAACTTTGATGAGTTGTTGAAAATGGCAGAATTAGATCAAATTCTTTTATTCCAAGTTTACAATAAAGATTATTCCGAGTTTAGCAAGGGAAAGCCAAATATTCATACTATTTATTGGAATGCAGTGTTTGATGATTACAACCTCTCTCTTGCCGGTCAACCTGCGGAAGCAATGCATAAATTAAATGGTGGCGCGCAAATTTATCATAGGAAAGCTTCGGTTAAGTATAAGGAAACACATCCTAAAGATCAACCAATTAATAATAAGCAAATAATTAACAATAAGATAACAAGCACTTTTAATTTTCCATTAATCAAGGATAGAAGATATACTATGTCTAAAACTCTTTTTCATTGCCCAATTACTTTGAACCATAAAACACGAGGATTCGGTAAGAGTTATGTGGGATTCAATACAATTGTGAATCAAGCAATTCGTGATGAAAAAGTCAATTATATAGGAATAGATCGTGGCGAGAGACACCTCTTATATTATTCGGTAATTGATAATAAAGGAAACATCCTCGAACAAAACTCCTTTAATATTCTTCGTGAAGAGAAGGATGGCACTACTTGGGGTGTTAATTACAATCAGATTCTCACCACAATTGATAATGATAGAAAAGAAGCCAGAAAGAATTGGAAGACAATTAATCAAATAAAAGATACAAAGAGTGGCTACTTGTCACAAGTGATTCACAAGATAGTTCTGCTTATGCTTAAGTACAATGCAATTATTGTTATGGAAAATCTTAATATTTCATTTAAGAGAAGCAGAGTTAGATTTGAAAAACAAGTATATCAAAACTTTGAAAAGGCTTTGATCAGTAAATTAAACTACTTGGTATTGAAGGATAAAAAAATAGATGAAGTTGGAGGGGCTTTGAAAGGTTATCAATTAACATATCCTATCCAAACTTTGGATAAAGTGCAATCGCAAAACGGTGTTATTCTTTATGTGAATCCAGCCTATACCTCAAAGATTGACCCAACAACGGGTTTTGTTTCTAAAATTCATTTAAAATATGAAAACCTAGATAAGGCAAAAAAAGATTTTAACTTGTTTAAGTCTTTTAGATTTAATCCAAAAGAGGGCTATTTTGAACTTAGTTTCGATTACAAGGACTTCGGTAATATTGATATGTCAAAGACAGATTGGGTTGTTTGTAGTTATGGGGCAGAAAGATACTACTATAACAAGCAAACAATGAAAGGAGAGTTAGTTGATATTACTCAGACCCTCAAAGGCTTATTATTGAGTAAACACATAAATATATCCGACGGGAAAGATTTAAAGAATCAGATTCTTATATCATTTGAGCCTTCAGAGTATAAAACATTATTTTGGGCTATCAACATCTTGTTAGCTTTAAGATATGAAACTTCATCTGGTTCACTAGATCAAGATGATTATATTCTATCGCCGGTCAAAAATTCACAGGATTATTTTTATGATTCTCGAAAGGCTAATCATAATCTTCCAAATAATGGCGATGCAAATGGCGCATATAATATTGCTCTAAAAGGTCTATACTCAACAAGAAATATGCAAGATGAAAAAATTGAAAGCATTAGCAACTCGGAGTGGTTTAGATTGGTGCAAAATCGACAATGGAACAAAGAATAAAGATTTCCGAATTAAATGATTTCATTTTCTGCCCATTATCAATCTATTATCACCGGCAATATGATGAATCAATGAAAGTATTGTTTCAACGACCAAAGCAGTTAGAGGGGACATCTGCCCACTATAAAATTGATTCGGTTGATTATTCAACACGCAAGGATGTTCTCCAGTCCATTGATGTTGGTTCAGAAGAATATGGAATAGTTGGCAAAATTGATGTTTATGATATGAGATCACATAAACTAATGGAAAGAAAAAAACATGTTAATAAAATCTATGATGGTTATGTCTATCAAGTGTATGCTCAATACTTCTCATTAGTTGAGATGGGCTATCAGGTTGATAAAATTATTATACATAGTTTGGATGATAATAAGAATTATGATATTTGTTTACCAAAAGATGATAGTGAAATGTTCAAAAAATTCTGCGCTGTTATAGATAGAATTAATCGATTTGACCCCTCTAGTTATTACCCTCAGGATAGTTCAAAATGCCAACAATGCATTTATTCGGAAATGTGTGACAAGGCACTAGGAGGATAATTATATGATGTCACGGCTGGACTTCATTCATAAGCAAATTGTTCTTTATTCACCTATTAGAGGTGATAAACTATCTTTTCAAAATGACAATCTAATTATAAGAGATAGCGAGGAACATATAAAATTACAAACTACTTGTTATCAATTGTTTGCTGTTTTTATTATTGGAGACACTACTATTACAACTGGTCTGATTTCAAGAGCTCGGAAATTTGGTTTTGCCATTGCACTTTATTCTGCAAACATGAAACTTTATGAGGTCATAGGTTCAAGAAAAGATTCGAATACGTTACTTCATAGGGTTCAATATAAATATCAAGGTCTTGAGGTGGCAAAACTACTTATTAGCAATAAGATTCAGAATCAATTGGATTATTTGAAAAACATTAGAAAAAAAGATGAGGAATGTAAAAACATTATTAGTCAAATAACAAAACATAAGAAAGAAGTTTCAAAATGCACAACTATTTATGAAATAATGGGTGTAGAGGGCTCTGTTTCTAGAATTTATTTTAGCCAAGTGTTTCATTTCTTATCTTGGCAAGGCAGACGGCCTAGAATCAAAACTGATTATATAAACGCTTTGTTAGACATTGGATATACGATTTTATTCGAATACTTGGATGCTGTTTTGAATATCTTTGGATTTGATACTTATTGTGGCGTTCTTCATACGCAGTTCTATATGAGAAAGTCGTTAACTTGCGATATAATTGAACCATTTCGAGTAATAATTGATTCATGTATAAAAAGAGCACTTGGGTTAAACCAATTCAAGTCAACAGATTTCTTGATTGATAATCATCGTCTAGTCCTAAAATGGAAGGATAGTCAAAGATATGTTTCGGTCTTTTTAAAGGCAATCGTTGATGAAAAAGAACAGATATTTACTTTTATTCAAGCTTATTATCGTTCTTTCATGCGCCAAGGATCCTTTGACTCATTTCCAAATTATAGTTTTTCGGAGGGCAAAGTGAATGATGTTAATTAGTTACGATATATCGAACAATAAGAAAAGAAGCAAATTTGTTAGGTATTTGAAGAAATTTGGTCACCGGATTCAGTATTCAGTTTTCCAAATTGATAATAGTGAGCATATTCTTGACAACATTATTACGGAGATAAAAAACAACTATTCTTCTAGTTTTTCAGAGGAAGATAGCATTTATATCTTTATGTTAAGTAATACATGTAAAATAACTAGATATGGATATGCGGAACATGAAGAAGAGAACATAATAGTGTTGTAATTGAAAACCTTTGTCTTAATATGTTTTTTAGTCTATAATAAAGACAAATGGTGAGTTTAATCATCAAAATATGACTGAATTTATCGTTTTGTTGACATTAAGGGTTTAAACCACATATAAAATTTCTACTATTGTAGATAAAAAGAAAGTGGGTTAAAAGCAATCTGTTTAAACCACATATAAAATTTCTACTATTGTAGATTACCACCTAACTTGTTGTAAGCGCTGTTTAAACCACATATAAAATTTCTACTATTGTAGATACCAATGAACTTAACCACATCCTTATGTTTAAACCACATATAAAATTTCTACTATTGTAGATTGGAACTGAAGATAATCTTATTATTCAGTTTAAACCACATATAAAATTTCTACTATTGTAGATGGCTGCCTAAAAGTTAAATTAGGTAGGTTTAAACCACATATAAAATTTCTACTATTGTAGATAACCCCAGCCATTAGCGCCGGAAAGGTCGTTTAAACCACATATAAAATTTCTACTATTGTAGATGTCGGACAATCTTTGCATCATATAGAGTTTAAACCACATATAAAATTTCTACTATTGTAGATCGCTGTGCCATAATTGGAATTACCACGTT
>JAQUTO010000017.1:0-3268 GCA_028694305.1 Bacilli bacterium | reverse complement strand
GTTTAAACCACATATAAAATTTCTACTATTGTAGATTAACTTTGTTCATATACAATTCCTTGTTTAAACCACATATAAAATTTCTACTATTGTAGATCGCTACGATACTCCGGTGGCGAATGTGTTTAAACCACATATAAAATTTCTATTATTGCAGATTGATACTATGTAGTATAATTATTGTAAGATAGGGATGATAAAGTGAGTAAAAAGGGGAAAAGAATATCACAAGCTTTACTATTTATCATTCTTTTTGGTATCGTTAGTTTATTCTCTGATATGACACATGAAGGTGCGAGCAGCATTAGAGGAGCTTATTTATCCTTATTAGGAGCTTCAGCGGGGACAATTGGTTTTGTTTCTGGACTAGGAGAATTAGTGGGTTACTCCTTACGTTATGTTTTCGGTAAAATAACTGATAAAACTAAATCTTATTGGCCGATGACAATTATTGGCTATGTTTTAGATGTCATTGCAGTTCCTTTACTTGCTTTAGTGGGAGAACATGGCTGGATACTAGCTTGTGGATTACTAATTATTCAAAGAATTGGTAAAGCCATCAAGAAACCAGCTAAAGATACCATTATGTCATTTGCAGCTTCCCAAGAAGGGGTGGGCAAGAGCTTTGGCTTACAGGAAGTTCTTGACCAAATTGGAGCATTTCTAGGACCAGTCCTCTTATACTTAATTATGCTTTTCAAGACAGATGGCAGTACTTACCAAATTTACTCAACTTGTTTTGCTTTCTTAGCAATACCTGGCGCGATTACTTTAATCCTCTTAATTGTGACAAGAGCCAAGTTTCCAAATCCCGAGAAGTTTGAACCAGAACCAAAAGTCGAACCTAAGTTTAAGATGAAGGCTGAATTTATCTATTACATCATTGGTATATCCTTATTTGCTTTTGGTTTTATTGATTATTCCTTAATTATTATGCATGTCTCGAATAATTTCACAAATTTGGCCTCTGGTTTAAGCGAGACGAGCTCTTTGATTAATAGTGGTTCAATTCCTCTTCTTTATGCGGGAGCGATGCTGGTGGACGCTATTGCAGCCTTATTATTCGGTTTATTATATGATAAGAAGGGTGTTAAGGCTTTAGTTTTATCAACCATTATTTCTGCTCCATTTGCCTTCTTCATTTTCGGCAGTAATAATATTACAATGTTATTAATTGGTATTGTCTTATGGGGAATTGGTATGGGAGCCCAAGAATCAATTTTAAAAGCAGCGGTGACTAATATGGTACCCAAGAATTCTAGGGCAACAGGGTATGGTATTTTCGAATGCTCATTTGGCTTATTTTGGTTCTTAGGTAGTTGGTTACTGGGTGTTTTATATGATGTATCATTAACAACCTTGATTATTATCTCAATTGGTTCCCAGTTAGCCGCTATTCCTTTCTATATTGCATCAAATAAAAAACATCAGGAGGTTTCCAATGGACAAATTAGATGAATTAAGTAAAACTATCGTTAAGTTCGTAAATGACCGGGAGTGGGATCAGTTTCATAGCCCAGCTAACTTGGCTAAATCAATTTCAATTGAAGCCAGTGAACTTTTAGAGTGCTTCCAATGGGATGAAGAACACTATAATCTAGAGAACACCAAAGATGAATTGGCAGATGTGGTTAACTATTGTATTCAAATGGCTCATGCTTTAGATGTTGATTTATATGATATTGTTTTAGCAAAACTAAAAAAGACTGAAAAGAAGTATCCAATTGCTAAATGCAAAGGGAAATCCACAAAATATACTGATTTATAATGGTTCTTTTTGACTTATTGTTTGGCATATTGTAAAATGTATTCGCTTGCCGCTTTAGTTCAGTGGTAAAACAGATCCATGGTAAGGATCAGTTGGCAGTTCGATTCTGCCAAGCGGCACCAGTTTAACTAAAAACGACAACCCTCCATGGTTGTCGTTTTATTTAGTCTTTCTTTTGATAAGTTAGTTCTAGGATTGGTTGATCAAAAGCATATAAGAAACTCGGCAATGCGAATAAAACAAGCAGAACTGAAGCTAAAGCGCCTTTACCCAATAATAAACCAACTGTTGAGATAGAGCCTTGCGTTGAAATGAAAGCAATGACAAAGCCACAGACAGTTAAGATTAATCCTGAAGTGAAGACGGTTGGAAGTGCCACGCCAATAGCTTCTTTTAAGGCGCCACTGCGATTATACTTATCCCGTTTTCCAACATAAGTAGAACCCATCAAGATTCCATAATCGATTGTCGCTCCCATCAGAATTGAACTAGCGATGATATAAGACATAAAGAAAGTAGTTCCAAATAATGGGTTAGTAGCAAAAGCGATAAAGATGGCACCTTGAATAATGATGACTAAGATTAGTGGTAATGAGAGACTCTTAAAGATAATTGAAACAATAATTAAGATTGAAATCACACTAATTAAGGTAATCAAAACTTGGTCAGTTTCAAAAGTTGAAGCCAAATCAACCGTTGAGACAACTTCACCAGCAATATGGGCATCTTCACCAAAGTATTCAGTCACTTTATCTTTGAGATAATTAACATAATCAGTACTTTCAGTTGATTCGTTTGGTAGGTCGACTGATAGTATCATTCTCGAGTAATCTTCACCAATTAATAAATCATTAGCCGTATCTAAATCAGAAATACCATCAGCTATTTGCTCTAATTCACTCGAGGTGAGTTTTTCTTTTAATAAAGTGTTCTTTGTTTTGTTTTCATCGAGAAAATAGAGTAAGTCAGAACATTCAACTGAATCAGGATAAGCAGGATAGTTATTTAAAGCAGTCTTTAAATAGACACCGGAAACTTTATACTCATCAATTGTGACACTAATTACTTCATCATGAAGTTTGGCTTGAAGAGTAGCTATCGTATTAGCCATATCAACATAATTCATTGAATTATAATTAGCAAAGAAGTAAATGACTTGATCTAAATCTTCAACATTATTGATATTATCTTGACTCATTAAAGAAGCCAAGAAAGTGTCGTTTTTAACTTCATCCAAGATAAAGGCTGCTAATTTTGAGCCTGTTAGTTTATAATCATCAAAAACGCCTTTATCGTTATAGTATAAAATGTAGATTTGTTGCATCTTTTCAGCCGTTAAGGTATTGGTATGTTTGTCACTACTAACATCATCGATTATTTCATTTAATAAAGGCACAAATTCTTGATAAGTCACCATTCTTTCACACTTTTCTAAGGTGTTATAATAATCTTCAATATCTGCGACTGTAGCTGCATCAGTGATTAAGCTAGCATCTACCA
>JAQUTO010000016.1 GCA_028694305.1 Bacilli bacterium | reverse complement strand
TTGAGTTTTTGGGACCACATCTAGGTCAAGATGAAGCAACAGTTGGAACCAAATTAGAAGTGGCTCATAATGCGGCAACACCAATCGGGATGAAGATTAAGATTGTTGCTACCTTAAAAAGCATTGAAGGCCGTAAATTGGGTTTAGAAATAAGAGCCTTTGATGATAACGAGGAAGTGGCAGTTATCCAACATGAAAGATATATCGTTAACTCTACTAAGTTTATGGAGAAGGCATTAAAGAAACGCAGATAGCGTTTCTTTTGTTTTCATGGTATAATGCGCTCATGAAAAATAAAACTGAAGTCGGGCGCTTCTTTAAATTTGTCTTATTCTCAATTAGCGCGGGGTTAGTTCAGACCCTGGTTTTTACGCTTCTTTTAGAACTTGTTAAATGGCCATATTGGCCGAGTTATTTAATTGCCTTGGTTTGTTCGGTTATTTATAACTTTACCGTTAATCGGCGTTTTACCTTTAGAAGTGTGAATAACATTCCTAAAGCGATGTGTTTAGTCTTACTATTCTATTGTGCTTTCACACCACTTTCTACTTGGTGGGGCGATGCTTTAACCAAAATTGGTTGGAATGAATATGTCGTCTTACTAGGAACAATGGTCATTAATATGATTCTTGAGTTCTTATGGTGGCGATATGTTGTTTTTAAAAATTCTATTAATACCAGAAAAGATAAAAATAAGGTATAATACTTTTAGGGTGTAACAAGGAGTGACATTAAATGAATGTTTTATTCTTTTTAAAACCAAAAAATGAAGTTATTTTAGTTGATGAAAATGCTACACTACGTCAAGTTATGGAAAAGATGGAGTATCATCGTTATACTTCTATTCCAATCATTAACAAAAAAGGGAACTATGTTGGTACCTTATCTGAAGGTGACATTTTATGGTTCATTAAATCCAAGAAAGAGTTCAATTTAGAAGATTCTGAAAAGATTCAAATTAATCAAATCAAAAGATATCATGATAATAAGGTAGTAAAAGTTGATGCTGATATCGATGAGTTATTAGAAGCCGTTAAGCATCAAAACTTCGCCCCAGTCGTTGACGATCGGAATATTATGATTGGTATTGTCACTCGCCAAGATATAATTAAATACTTAACTCAACATCAAAAATAGGAGACAGGAAGGTAATTCTTCCTGTTTTTATTACAAAATAACCCACAAAAGAACGGATTACATTCCAGTCTTTCGTTATTTTTGGCAAGAGAACGGAATACATTCCGATCTTTATTTCTGCAATACATTACTTTGAATGGTAGCTTTTTGTAGTGAGACATTATTAGATCAAGGCTTCTCGTTAGATTTATATTAAAAAAATAGTTGGCCATCACAAGCAAACTGTCCTCAATATATGTTATAATTAGCAAGTAATTTGAGGGTATAGTTATGAAGAAAGAAAAGAAACCTTGGAGTAAGAAAAAGAAGATTATTGTGACTATTTGTATTGTTTTGGGTGCGCTAATAATCATCTTTTTTGTTATCATGATTCTTTTTGTTTATATCTTGGCTGAAGCTCTTGCTGAAGGCTTTGGGGCAGGCGTTAAAGCTTTCTTTGATGGCGTTTTTGGTGTTAGTTCCTCTTCTTCAAGTGCAACTATTCTTAATCACTTTATAAGACAAATAACTATTAATAAGCTATAATAGGGCATTAAAGGAAAATAAAAGATGAATTTAGATGCAAAAGTAATTACCTATATTTGTTTAGGACTAATATGTTTCGCCACTACTTTAGGGGCATCTTTTGTCTTATTCATTAAACGTAAAATCTCACCTAAAGCTTCTGATTTAATCTTGGGCTTTGCGTCAGGAATAATGATTGCAGCAGCCATTTTTGGACTTCTTGTTCCAAGTATAAATCAAGCTAAAGAATTATACGCAAACTGGGCAGTTTTACCAGTTATCGTTGGTTTTTTACTAGGTGGCTTGATGTTATATATCTTGGATAAAGTAGTTCCCCATATACATGCTTTACAAAATAAGAGCGAAGGACCAGAAAATAGCAATCTCACTAAACAAATCAAGTTTGTTTTAGCCGTTACCATTCATAATATTCCGGAAGGTTTATCAGTGGGGTTTGCTTGTGCAATAGCCTTATCCAGCAATGAACCTGGCTTAGCGGCGAGTGCTTTGGCTTTAGCCATTGGTATTGCTATTCAAAATGTGCCTGAAGGGGCAGCAGTCTCGATTCCTTTATTAGGCGAAGGAGTTAAAAAATCTAAAGCCTTTGGCTTAGGATTTCTAAGCGGAGTAGTTGAACCAATAGCAGGAGTATTGGCTATCTTAATTGGAACAAGTTTAGGTAAGTTATTACCTTGGGCTTTAGCTTTTGCAGCCGGAGCTATGATTTATGTCACTATTGATGAACTATTACCAACATCCAGGCAAAGTGAAAATGAACATATAGGACTTTGGGCCTTTATGATTGGGTTCATTGTCATGCTAGTTTTAGAAATAGTTTTAAGTTAAAAAAAAGAGACCGCTAGGTCTCTTTTATTCTTCATACCAGCCGACAATCCCATCTTTTTTAACGAGATAACGTCCATCATAATATTCATAACAATAAACAGTTTCACCTTTCTTAAGGGAAGGTAAGTAATCTGTATAATCAATGGCATACCAGATACCATCTTTTTCAATAAGACGCGAAGAAGGCATAGTAAAGACATAACCAGAACTCTTTTGCTTAACTTTAGTTAAAGCACCTTTTGGTTCTAGAATTATCATCTCATTATTGCCAATATTTACTGGGACTTGTTTATGGGTGGATGGTTGATCATGACCAATGGTAATAGTAGGTGAATCTTCATATGAGACAAAGTCCATTTTAAAGGCTTCAATACCTGAGATAATTAAAGCATTGATTTGACCAAACTTTTTAATCATATTACCACCATCAACCGAAATGACATGATGTTTAGAATCGACTCTTGGATTACAATTAATGCCTTTACCATAGTTTGAGACCGGCCAATGTCCGACAATGACCCACTTTGGAAAGACCAGAGTATTACATTCTAAAAAAGCATCATTCTTCCGACAGAACTTTGGATTAATTATACTTATGTCCGTATTGTCTAAGCCCCCATGGACAAACAAGAGGGTAGGAGTATCAATGATAGTTGGAAGTTTTTCTAAAAAGTCTAATTCGACTTTAAAGTGTTCTTTAACCAAAGGAATGGCATTTTTAAAATCAGTTATTGAATTAATCTTGATATCTAAGATTTTAAACATTTCCCACCATAAGGAATTAGGCATTTTAAAAAGATAACTATACATTGTCTCTAGTTCACTTTGATCATTAAAATCACGGGAGAATAACTCATCACAATTACCTTGAGTAAAATAAACATTATTGTGTTTTGCTAGCATCATTAAGAAGGTTAATGTCTTTAAAGATTCGGGTCCTTTTTCTACGATGTCACCATCAATGAATAAAAGATCTCTTTTTTGATAATTAACTTTCTTTAATAATTTTACTAAACCTTGGTAGTTACCATGAATGTCGGAGAGGACAATGATTCTCCGCTTTTTAGGTATTTTCAAGTATTGGATATAGTTTTGACTCATGCTGCGCCATCCTTTAAAAAGATAATATTATGTATATATTTTACCTTTATTGATGTTTGATTGCAAGATAAGACCATTAAATTTAGAGACTAAATATAACAAAAAAAGGAAAAAAAGTATGATTCCTCACAACAAGTGTTTACAAGTGCACAATATCAAGTGCAATAATAAAAAAATAAAAAACAATAAAATGTGTGAGTGTAAACCAAAAGTATGCTATAATACAAATGGAGGGGATAACTATGAGCAAATTGGATGGATTTAAAAGGGTACAACTTGTTGTGGGTTCACCATATCTAACTGTATCGAAATATGGAATCTCATTTAATAAAAGTGTCTTGTCGCAACTTGAATATCCGGAGTATGTTCTTATTTTGGAAAAAACTCAAGACAAGCAATTGGCTATCAAGGTTGCCGGAACTGAAGAGGAAGGGGTTCAAAAATTTTCGAAGTCAAAGCAAACACTGAATGTTAGATGGAATAATCGAGAGTATACGAAGAAGCTTCTTCATTGGGGACCAAACGATTATCAAGCCGTAGGTTTTAAGGTCCCAGGCGAATATTTAGAAGAAGATAATGCGATGTTTTTTGATTTTAGTAGAGCAGAGCCAATATAAAAAGAAAAATCATCATCCAAGGCCTAACTTGAATGATGACGGGCTCATGATAAAATACATGAACGGTATTTATATTTTATCATAAGGCCACTTCTTTTTCAAGAAAAGAGAGGTGTTTTTATTGAAAACAATTAAAGATGACGAATTATTAAGTGGTACAAAAATAAGGTCGTTGTTTGATTTAATTATTACTGCCGATGAGTACTCAAACTATTTACTTAACCATGGCTGGTCTTTTTTGTCAAATGGGTTTCCGGATTTTACTAATAAACAAACCTTTTTTCTTAAGACAATGCCAAATGATATTATTCCTTATCCAAAACGCAATAATTGGATGATTCCATCAAAGAATAAAGTGGTTATATGTTTTTTTGTAGGGATTATTTATTATATAGGCGATTATCTTCAGTATTGCACGATATCCCGGAATTAAAAAAATATGGTGGTGTTGTGGAGATGGATATCACAGTAACAGAGGGTATGGATAAAGATTGGCAAGATTTCTTAATGCTTTTAAATCAACTATATATGGCAATTCTTATAGAAAATGGAATTTTTGTCATGCCGAATACACGATGTGGAGATTCAGCAACAATAGGCAATCTCGCTCATATACCAAAGAATGTAATATGGTGTTCTAGTTTTTTGGGCTGCAAGAACATTTCATCAAATGAAGGTCTCTCTGGATATATTGATAAAGTGTTATCTTTAAACCCTCAAATGATTATCATTTATGGGAAACATGATAAGAGGTTGGAAAAACAACTTGATATAGTTGGGGTTAATTATAAAGTTTACAAGGATTTTAGAAGAAAGAACTGGCAAAGGAGGTAAAAATATGGCAGATGCGAAAACAATTTATTCTAATAATGCACGAGAATATATTAATAAAGAGGTAGTATTAAATGAGAAGGACTATTATAGATACAAGGCTAGTAAAGAACGGGAGAAACGATACAATAGCATTTGGGAACAAAATAAAGTCAATATAAATGAGATTGTTTTAAAGTATCAAGCAACAATTCGAACCTATACTGAAGGGGGAGTAAAGTTTATCTATGAAGGTGAAAGGTATATAATTAAGGCAGACAAGGTGGCTGGGTATCTTAGAATTTACGATAAAGTTGCCCATAGTTTTCTTACTACTGATGGGCAGCCATCAAGGTGTCAAGATTTAACTCATTTTAAGATTAAGAAAAGCGAGGAAATGGTATGAATGGTATGACAAAGAATAAAACAACTATAGATGACTATCGCATCACTTTATTATCTACAAACAACATAGACTTGTATGCATTGAGAGATAATGATAGGAAAGAGGACTACTATTTTAATGAGCGTATCTTTACTAAAATAGAACAAGATGGATTCATAGATGACATGTTTAAGTTATGTGGCGCTTTATTTGGTCGGGGAGATTGTGATGTATTTGATGCAAAACAATGCAAGGTTTTGAAAACCTGGCTGGAAGAAAGAATCAAAATAACTGCAGATCAAGAAACAAAAAAAGTATATGAAAAAATGTTGGAGTTTGCCAATTTTGCACTTAAACACAATACGGGGATAGAGTTTAGTTTTAAATGATGCATAAGTATCTTTTATACGGAGAGTATTTGGATACAGTGTGTTTTTCTGAAATGAAACCAACGTTTGTTTCATCAGTACAACATGAAGTTTTCGATGTTTCTTCTTCATATTCTCTTTTTGATTTTGAGTTGTATGAGCGCCAAGTTTATGTTTCTAAATTGTTATCGGCAAATAGTTTGGAAGAGATGTTATCCATGTTGTTGACACCGCTAAACAAAAAATTGACACTATACCTTGTTGTGGATGATGTGCCAACTAATGTCGTTATAAGGCGTTTTTATTGTAATCGTATACTAAAAATCATCGATTATATTGATAAAATGAAACCAATGATAACTATAATTGTTGTTAGTAACGAGATAATAAAAAATGATATGAATAAAATATTAGTGAATAAATAACGATTTTGACATCATTCACCTTATCACGTTATTCCTTAATTATCCCAAAGTGGACTAAAGCATTATAGATACCATTATCATAGACCGGAGTTGTGACATATGAGGCAACGGCTTTTAACTCATCGGTTGCATTACCCATAGCCACAGAATATTTGACTGATTCTAACATTTGAATGTCATTATTAGCATCACCAAAAGCCATAGCTTCATTAGGCGAGATTCCTTCTATTTCTAAGTATTTACGCACCGCAGTTCCTTTGTTATTGTCGGCATCAAAAACGTCAACACAGAAAGGATGGAACCGGTGTAATGTAAAGAATTTAAAAGCATAAGCCATTTCAGCTTCTTCATCATTGTCTGCAAATAAGAAGAGTTGGCAAATTCTTTCTCCTTGATATGGTCGATATTTAGGATAAGGAATTTTAAAGTCATCACAAGACTTTTTAATATGTTCATTTAAAGGAATAGTACAGTAATTTACTTCTTGATTAATATATTGAATGCCGATATTATGTTTAGCACATTCTTGAAAGATATAATCCATATCCTCTTGCTTAAAGGCGTGATCAAAGAGAAGTTTACCTGTTTTATCATGGACCATTGCGCCATTGGCGGCAATATAAGCCGAGACTGGTAAGCGGGCATCTGCTCCAATCTCTTTAATTAGGGCAATATTTCTACCTGATGCAATCACAATTCTAATTCCTTCGTTAGCAGCCATATTTAAACCCTTAATAGCTGAAGCAGGGAAGATACTATGTGAGTGATCATAAAAGGTATCATCTATATCTAAAAATATGACTTTAATGTTCATTGGTTTCTCCTTGTTATAATGTTTTAATTTTACTCTTTTTCTCCCTTTCTATCAAGGGAAGAGATTGGTATCTTCATCATACCCGTTATCATGTGCATTATCATATGCGTTTTTGGTGCATAAGACATATGATTCGAGCAACAAATTATTGAAAAGTGTAGTTCTAACCACCTAAAAAACATTGAAAAGTGTAATTTTGACCGCTTAAAAAGTATTGAAAAGTGTATTTTAATATGCTAAAATTATATTGAAAAGTGCGGAGGTGCTGAATATGTTATATCGTAAAATTGCAAAAACCATCGAGGAATACTTTGTTTCTGGTTCTAATAAAATTATGTTAGTTGAAGGGGCTCATCAAATAGGGAAGACCTTTATCATTAGATATGTTGGTCAAAAGCATTTTCAAAACTATATTGAAATAAACATGGCTGCAGATAAGGTGGATAAGCGCGCTTTTGCTAATGTAAATAATATTCAAGATTTTTATTTTCAAGTCAGTATGTTAGCGGGTAAGCAGATGAAAGAAGTTAATAATACACTTATTTTTATTGATGAAATTCAAGAATACCCACAATTACTAACCCTCTTAAAGTTTTTAAGAGAAGATAATCGTTATACATATATCGCTAGTGGTTCTTTACTAGGATTAGCATTAGCGACCACTTCATCTATTCCAATGGGGAGTATTCAAATTGTAAAAATGTATCCTCTAGATTTAGAAGAGTTTTGTTATGCCAATGGTTTTAATGCGACAAGTATTAAGGAACTTGAAAACCACTATAAGACTAAACAAAGTTTGGATGAGAATACTCATAATAAATTATTGGATATGTTTAAGAAGTACTTAATTGTAGGAGGTCTACCAGATGCTGTTAATAGTTATTTGGCTAGTTTTAACATCCATAAGATTAGGGATATCCAAAGTGAAATTTACCGTTATTATGGAGCTGATGCCAGTAAATATGATCAAGAACACCATCTGAAAATCCAAAGAATCTATGAATTAATTCCATCAACTTTAGAAAATAAGAAGAAAAGAATCGTGCTTAAGCAAATTGAAAATAAAAAGAGTAGAGCCAGTGAATATAAAGATGAATTTGATTACTTAATTAATTCTGGAATTGCTTTAGAAGTAAAAGCTATTGCTAATCCGGTTTTTCCTTTACTTGAATCAGCTAGTAAAAACTTGCTAAAACTTTATCTAAATGATGTAGGAATTTTAACTGGTTTACTATACCAAAACAATATTCGGGCAGTCCTTGACGACAATATGAGCATTAACCTAGGAGGAGTATATGAATCAATTGTGGCTCAAGAGTTAATGGCACATGGTTATAAACTTTTTTATTATGACAATCGTTTAAAAGGAGAGGTTGATTTTATAATTAATGACTATGCCTCTTTATCAATACTACCTATTGAGGTGAAATCGGGGAAAGATTATACAGTTCATAGTGCTTTAGATAATTTACTTAATTCACCGGATTACAATGTAAAACAAGCAATAGTATTTTCTAATAATCGCGAAATTAAAATCAAAAATAAAGTCCTATATTTACCAATATATGATGTTATGTTCCTTAATAATTAAAGATTAGTGCTATAATTGATATTTGAAAGTGGGCAGATATGAAAGTTAAAGGGTTTCTACTTAATTTACTAGAATCATTAATAATTGGAGTTCTAGTTGGAGCAGTTGTTGGTGGCTTTCAATTAGGAATGCAATACTTAATAAAATTCTCCAATACAACACTACAAAATCACACTTGGTGGGTGATTATTTTGGTCATTATTAGTGGGATTATTCTTTCCTTACTTAATTATCGGATAATTAAAGTCTTTCCTAATCTCGATGGCTCTGGTATTCCTAGTATTGAACTGGGGATTAGACACCAAAGGCAGATTGATTGGAAGCATGAAATAGTCTTAATGATTGTCAACTCCTATGCCTCAAGTTTAGTGGGATTTCCTTTAGGAAGTGAAGGACCTTCAGTTGTCATTGGTGGTAAGATAGCTGAGATGATTGAAGATACTTTTCATATTGGAGATGACGACACTATTGCTATGGCTTGTGGGACTGGCTTTGGTTGTGCCTTCTTATCACCTTTAGCCGGACTATGTTATATCTTTGAAGAGTCATTACATAGTTGGAAACCCAAATGCTTATTAAGAGGGATTATTATGATGGGCAGTGCCATTGTAGTTACTTCCTTAATCAATCATCATCACTTACTGAGTTTTGTGGGAGAAGTCTTATTACCGGTCTTTAAGGAGTATTACATCTTCTTAATCTTAATTGTCGTGAATGCTGTAGTTGGTATGTTATTTACTAAAGGTGTAATTGCCCTTAAAGCTTACTTTAATCAACATGAGAATATCAAACTAGTTAAATATAGAGGGTTTATTCTCTTTGCTTTAATGCTTATTCTTAACTATGTTTGTCTTGCTTATATGGGGGCTGGAGGAAGTCTTATTGCTAATATTTCTAGTTATGGTGTTATTTGGGTGGTCTTACTCATACTTGTATTTAGATATGCTATTACTATATTAAGTGGGGCAGGTAAGGTCACTGGTGGTTTAGTAATACCTATGATGACATTAGGTGCATTAGTGGGAAGAATAGTAGTATTAGTCTGCAACTACTTATTTGGCTTTAATCTTGATTTATCACCATTTATTGTTGTTGTCTCCATGTGTATGATCTTTGCTACTATTACTCATACTCCAATTACCGGAACTGCTTTGGTCTATAGTGCCACAGCCGCTTCACTAGGATATGTAGATGCATTAATAATTATTCCAGTAACCTTCGTTTCCATCTATTTAGCTTATTTATTTGTTAAATGGTGGAAAGTTGATGACTTATATGAACAATTTATGCAGTTGAGTCTAAAAAGACGTACATAAAGAGATAAATAATTCAATTTATGATACAATACTTGTAATGGTAGGTTTTATATGGATTACAATGAAGTAATTAATGAGGTATTCTCAAAACTGATGAAGGCAATTCCAACAAAATGGGATGGGAGATCATCAATTGAATACATGAAAAATAATGGATGCCATAATTGGAAACAAATGGAGTGGCCGGGATGGTATTTTCAGTTTATGTGCGAAAATGTATTATCTAAAGATAATTTTTTTAGTATTCCGGGTCCAATTTATGGCAAAGTTGAATTTGATGGATTTAAGTGTATTCCTTGGGATTTTAAGGCACATTCATCGAATTCTGGAACAAAGGTTCCAACTAATGGGTATGATGAAATATGCAAAGCTTTACTTGAATACGACAGCGTTGGTTTTATAATTGCGAAAGGTGAAGCAACCTTTGATGATCCCGGGCAATCTTTTAAGAAGTGGCATGACTCATTAAAGGGTAGAACTTCAATCTATGAACTTCAAAGAGAAATGCGTGGAGCAAAGTCTAGGCGAAGAAAAACCTCCTTTTTGTTAGAAGAACTAGATTTTATTGTCATTAAACGGGATACTTTAAAATATTGTGGGTCATTTCAAAAAGGCATGATTAATTCAAATGGTGCTAAAAGAAATCCGAAGGTAATGCTAGATCTTAGTGATCCTAGATTGGAACGACATGTGTTCAAAGTATCTAATGATGAAAAAAAGAATAAATAGAGTATATATAAATTTTATATGAGATAAAACATGTTTTATTTCTTTAATTACTTGTTGCGAAGATATATAATAATAAATAATGTTTGTTTACTAAGTAAACAAAAAACTATTAGTTAATTTGATAGGGGAGTTTTATGGATTATTTTAAAAATAACAGTTTTGAATTTATTGATTTATTTTCAGGGATTGGTGGATTTCACCAGGCTTTAGCCAACATTGGTGGAAAGTGTGTTTTGGCTTCTGAAATTGACCAATATGCAATAGATACATATAAGGAGAATTATGGTATCGATTCTGCCTTTGATATTACAAAAATTGATGCACATAAGATTCCAAAATATGATGTTCTTTGTGGCGGATTCCCTTGTCAAACATTTTCTAAAGCCGGGAGGCAACTTGGCTTTGCTGATCAAACAAAAGGAACGTTATTTTTTGAGATTGCCCGTTTAATTGATGCTGCACATCCAAAGTTTATAATTTTAGAAAATGTGAGAAATTTAGTTGGTCACGATGATGGTCATACTTGGAAAGTAATTATGGATACATTAACTGATCTAGGTTATGTATTGACAGATACACCTCTTATAATGAGTCCTCACCAACTCGGAATTCCACAGTTGAGAGAGCGGGTATATATATTAGGCGTGCATAATTCCTTGGGGATCAACCATCTCAATATAGATATTCCTCCGAGAAACAAAGGGACTTTTGATATATATAATTCTGGAATAATTGAAGAAAATCCAGATCCCAAATATAAGATAAGTGATTATGAAACGAATGTCCTAACCTGCTGGGATGAATTTTATCACGGAATAAAAGAGAAAGTCATTGGTTTTCCAATTTGGTCTTTTGAATTTATGCAGACTTACGATATTAGTGGTTTCGTTAATTGGAAACAAAGTATATGCAGGAAAAACAGGGAGTTATACATAAATAATAAAGATTTCATCGATTCTTGGCTTAAAAAATGGAATAATTTGCAAGATTTTACTCCTACCCATAGAAAATTTGAGTGGCAAGCGGGCACTACAATATCATCACTTTGGGAGGGATTTATTCAATTTAGGCCATCAGGTATAAGAGTAAAAAGACCAGACTTTTTTCCGGCATTAGTTGCAATGGTACAAATTCCTATCATTGGAAAGTACAAGAGAAGATTGACTCCGCGAGAAGCAGCGAGATTACAAAGTTTTCCTGATACATTTATTCCAAACAAAGATGATTATCAAGCATACAAACAGTTTGGGAACGCAGTGAACGTTAATTGTGTAGAGTATTTAGCAAAACAATTATTTGATATCGATAAGCATGATAAGGGAAAATGGGATTCTCAAAAACAAAAAGATTTGATTGAGGAACTTTAAAAGCACCTATTTTGGAGGCGAGTAGTATGTGTACTAGTTTTGTGCATAAGGGTAAAGATGTCATTGTGGGATTTAATTTTGATGTAGATCCTAAAGAATGGCCTTATAAAATAGCCAAGAATAAAGACGGCTTCTTTATTATGATAAATG
>JAQUTO010000134.1 GCA_028694305.1 Bacilli bacterium | reverse complement strand
ACTTACATCATTAAAAACCCATATGCTTATACCATTATTTGGCAATCCTTGATTGTCGATAAACCATTATTTATTTACTACTACACTTCATTTGCTGAAAAATATGCCATTGGCTTAAAAGCCGCCATGGAAAAAGGTGAAGTAACTGCTAAGATTGATACTATGAATCTAGCTTATTCATTAATGGGTATAACTAACTTCTTAGGTTTAAAGATTATTGCCTTTACTGACCATGATCCAGATGAAGACGAAATTGATAAGATTGTTGATGATGCAATGCAGTTGTTACGCAAAGGTATGTTTACATATTAAAAGGTGGTTTCAAACCACCTTTTTTCTTTATCCTATAAATGCTTTAACTGCTGTGGCAAGTTTATCAGGCGCTGCCATTAATGGGGAATGCCCCGAGCCTTTAATAATCTCAAATTTAGCGTGTGGGAACGAAGCCACATTTTGATCTGTCATAATCTTTGGAACAGTTAAATCATTTTCGCCCCAAAGAATTAACATAGGTTGCTTAATCTTACTGGCTAAACCATTTCCCATTCCATAAAATCCTGGTAAGGAAGTAATATTAAATTGCGTTAAACTCCAGTCAATATCAATCAAGCATCTTTCTTTAAACGTTTCGGCTAAATATATTTTATTATCTTCTTCACTTGGTTTAGCCCCAACATTATAAATAACTAAATTCCAAAGTTGAGTCATATATGGCGCATTTTTATCCTCAATGCATTTAGCAGCAGCAGCCACTTGCAAAGGATCTTTAGCCATTTCTTCTTTATTTAGATAAACTTGACCAAGAATAGGTGCTCCATTAGCATCTTTCTTAAAGATTGGATACCCGGCCACTGACATCGAATCCATTAGAATAATCTTTTTAACATCATTTGGATACTTAGCAGCAAGTAACATCGCTACTCCACCACCAGTTGACCAACCGGCAATCACAAAATTCTTTAAGCCTAACTTGGTATAGAATTCATGAATATCTTCAGCGAGTGGTTCTAATGAATCAAAACGTTGCTTGTAACTACTGTCACCAAAGCCCGGCATATCAGGAGCAATGATTTTATATTCATTACCTAACCTCTCAATTAAAGGTGTCCAATGAATAGAAGAAGACATGTTACCATGAATTAAGAGCAAGGTTTGCTTTCCTTTTCCTTCTTCTAAATACGCTAGACGCTCTCCATTACTTAAATCAAGAAACTTTTTATGATATTGTTGCATAGTGTTTCTCCTCTTTTCTTTTTTATTATTAGCACATTTAAGACTTTTTGAAAAGTGGCAAAAATAAAAAGGAGCATAAGCTCCTTTAATTATTTATCTGCTTTTCATTTGTGGGAAGAGTAAGACTTCTCGAATTGAATAAGTTTCAGTTAATAACATAATTAATCTATCAATACCGAGACCAATCCCACCGCATGGAGGCATTCCATATTCCAAAGCTTCAACAAAATCATAATCGATTTGGTTGGCTTCTTCATTGCCTAATTCTCTTTCTTTCAATTGATTCTCAAATCTCTCTAATTGATCAATTGGATCATTGAGTTCGGTAAAAGCATTAGCATACTCACTGCCCATCACAAAGAGTTCAAAACGTTGAGTGAACCGTGGGTCTTTTGGATCTTTCTTGGCCAATGGCGAAATCTCAATTGGATGGCCACTAACGAAGGTTGGTTGTACTGTTTTCTTTTCACAGTATTCATCATAGAATAATTCAATAATATGTCCAACACCAGTAAAGTGTTTTGGCACTTCTAGATGATGTTCTAAGGCAATCTTTTTGGCTTCTTCAAATGATGTCACTTTTCTAAAATCAATACCCGTTTCTTGTTTGACAAAATCAGTCATATCCATTCGCGCAAAAGGTTTGGAGAAATCAATAGTAATGACATTACCATCTGCATCAGTCCGATGGACAATTGGACTGCCATTAGCTTCAATGGCAACACTTCGAATTAAGTTCTCACATAAATCCATCATAGAGGATAAATCACCATAAGCTTGGTACGCCTCAATAGTAGTAAATTCTGGATTATGTTTAGTATCCATACCTTCATTTCTAAATAAACGCCCAATTTCATAGACTTTTTCTAAGCCACCGACAATTAGTCGTTTTAACGATAACTCAGTAGCAATTCTTAAATAAAAGTCCATATCAAGTGTATTATGATGGGTGATGAAAGGCTTGGCTGCCGCTCCACCTAAAATTGGTTGTAAGACTGGAGTTTCAACTTCAATAAAACCCTGGCCATCCATATAGTGTTGGATAGCGCGAATAATTTTTGGCCTTGCCAAAGCAACACGTCTTGCATCTTCATTCATAATTAAATCGACATATCTTCTTCTAAAACGTTCCTCAACATCATTTAAACCATGATACTTTTCTGGTAATGGTCTTAAGGCTTTAGAAAGATGAGTATATTGTTTACATTTAATAGTAATCTCACCAGTTCTGGTAAGCATAACAGTCCCACTAATACCAACAATATCGCCTAAATCAGCTAATTTATAAACGCTCCATTCTAATTCACTGACAGCATCTTTTCTAAGATAAATTTGGATGGTGCCACCCAAATCTTGAATGGTTAAAAAAGCAACTTTACCCATATCACGAATTGCCATAATTCTCCCAGCAATTGTAACTGGAGCAGCTAAAGCTTCTAATTCTTCGTGA
>JAQUTO010000133.1 GCA_028694305.1 Bacilli bacterium | reverse complement strand
TTTTGATTGATGCAGGATATAAAGTGGGCGTATATACTTCACCACACCTCGAAGTAATGAATGAGCGCATCATGATTAATGATGTGATGATCAGCAATCAAGAGTTCATTGATTTAATGAATTTCTTCTACCGAGATATTGAAGATAATAACCTCTCCTTCTTTGAGATCGATACTTTAATTTGTTATTACTATTTCTACCAAAAGAAAGTAAATTATTGTGTGATTGAAGTTGGGTTAGGCGGCCGCTTAGATGCTACTAATGTTTTGAGTAAACCATTAGTGTCAGTGATTACTAATATTGGGTTTGATCATATGCAACTACTAGGTAATACCATCGAGGCCATTGCAGGGGAAAAAGCCGGTATCATTAAAGATAATGTACCAGTCGTAGTGGGTTGTAAAATGAACCCTAAAGCTTTAGGTGTTATTGAAGAAGTCAATAAGAAACATCATGCTCCTTTAATCATATCTCCAACACCAACTGACATCAAAGGTGATACTCAACATTTAACACTGAAATATGAAGGTGTTCCTTATGAAGCCCGTTGCATTGCTTTATATCAAAGCGAGAATATTGCGACCGCTTTAACAACCATCAAAGTTTTACAAGATAAACACTTAATCAATATTCCAGTTGAACAACTTCAACGAAGTATTAGCCATACTTTCTGGTTGGGTAGATTTGAAACCATGCAAGAGAAGCCCGAAATTTGTATTGATGGAGCGCATAATATTCATGGAGTAACAGCTTTGTGTGAAACCCTTGATAATTTAAGAAAACAAGGCCATAAAATATATGTTGTTTTTGCAGCATTGAAAGACAAAGAAACCGCAAAAATGGTAACGAAACTTTTAAAATCTTGTGACAAAATGGCGATTACTGATTTTGATTTTTATCGTTGCAAAAAGGCCGAAGAAACTGCTGAGGGATTTCCGGTGAAAGTTTACGAAGATTGGCATCAAGCTATTAGTGAGATGTTGAATATACTACCAGCCAATGGAATCTTACTCATAACGGGTTCCTTATATTTCATTTCCCAAGTTCGCCCTTATTTACGTAAGATAAGTCCGGGGGTGAAATCATGCTAAATAAAATGAATAAAACTCAAATCATAACGATTTCAGCTTTTTTGAGCGCTCTTTCAGTTGTTTTAACTAGATTTTGTTCCATCTTAGTCCCAGTTGGGGGAGTTCCTTCCTTAAGTTTGGAACTAGGTGGCGTTCCAATTGTCATGGGTGGGATAATTTTAGGCCCTATTTGGGGTGGCATTATTGGCTTCGTGGCAGATGTGGTTGGTTTCTTAATCAATCCACGTGGTGGTGCTTACTTCTTTGGTTTTACTTTGAACTCAATTTTAACCGGGGTTATTCCTGGCTTGATTTTTATTCTCTTCAAAAAACAGATTATCAAAGACAATTGGTTTCCTAAACTTACTTATATTAGTTTGGCCTTTATAACCATTGCTTCGGCATTAATCACTTTATTAGTTTTAAATAGCGAAACATATAACAATATCATTGCTACAATTATTGTGATTGGTGTGAACATTGTGATTTTTATTGTGTTGTTAGTCCTTTGGAAGAAACAAAAAGAACGGGGAGTATTATATCAACAGATCTTAATTTCGGTAGCAGCTGTTGAACTTTTAGTTTATGTTTTATTATCACCGCTTTGGTTAGCGATGTTATATGGTCTACCTTATGCTTTAAGTATGGCGACTAGAGTCTTTAGAATGGCAATTTCTATTCCAGTTAAAACCTTGATTATCAGTGTATTATTACAAGCATTACGTTATGGGATTAACAAGAAAAAGGAAGGTGAGAATCATGGATAAAAAATGGCATGATTTCATCTTAGAAGAATCCCAAAAAACTTACTTTCAAGATTTAGAGAAATTTGTTAATGAAGCTTACAAGACCACTACGGTTTATCCACCGAAAGAGGAAATATTCCAATGCTTTAAGTTGACCCCATTTGATAATGTAAAAGTTATTATTGTTGGGCAAGATCCTTACTTCAATGAGCACCAAGCTCAAGGCTTATGCTTTAGTGTTAGAAAAGGGGTCGCTATTCCACCTAGTCTAGTTAATATTTATAAAGAAATCTACAGTGATTTAGGCATTCGAGAACCGAACAGTGGAGACTTAACATCTTGGGCCAAACAAGGGGTATTGTTACTCAATGCTGTCTTAACGGTTGAAGCGTTAAAACCTTTATCTCATAATAAAAAGGGGTGGGAAGAATTCACCCTTGAAATGATTAAAGAATTAAATCAGGATGATAACCCCAAAGTCTTTATGCTCTGGGGGGCAAAAGCCGGGGAGAAGGCTCAATATATTACGAACCCTCATCACCTGATTTTGAAAGCAGCTCATCCATCGCCATTATCCGCCTATAACGGGTTCTTTGGCTGTAAACATTTTTCTAAAGCGAATGAATTTTTAAAAAAGAATAATCGAGGAGTTATCGATTGGGAGGTCAAAGTATGAGACAAACTTGGTCAGCACGTAAAATAGCTTTTCTAGCCATGGCCATTGCCTTGGCGGTTGTCATTGAAATTGTCTGTTCTATGTATTTAAGAATGCCTCAAGGTGGCAGTTTTTCTTTAGTAATGGTTCCAATCGCAATCGTTGGTTATTTCTATGGAATTGGTCCTGCCGTAATGACAGCTTTAGCGGCTGGTGTTTTACAAGGTCTCTTTGTCCCACCAACTT
>JAQUTO010000015.1 GCA_028694305.1 Bacilli bacterium | reverse complement strand
TTGGTAGAATTGCTGATGTTACTTTTGGTTCAGTGAGAACCATTTTATTGGTGGATGGAAAGAAACTCCAAGCGGCCTGTATGGGCTTTGTTGAAGTCTTTATTTGGTTCACCATTGTTAGAGAAGCTTTAAATAGTGATATCGGTGGTTGGTATATTGTTATTGCTTATGCTGCTGGTTTTGCTATCGGTAATTATGTCGGCGGTTGGGTGGCTCATAAGTTTGTGGGTGAGATGTTAACAGTTAGCATCATCACTTCTAAAAGAGATCCTAAGATTGCCGAAGAATTAAGAGAAAAAGGTTATGGCGTTACCGAAATTGAATGCACTGGTAAAGGTGGTTCATTACGTTCTATGCTTTATCTTGAAATCAAGAGTAAGAAACTCCAAGCACTCCAAGATTTAGTTAATACCATTGATAAGGGCGCTTTCTTAACGGTTTCTAAATCAAAGATTGCTGTAAACGGTTTCATAAAATAAAAAGGAGTTTTCTCCTTTTTTTATTGTATGATATAATAGGGCTGAGGTGAGAACAGTGAAACTAATCATTGCCATTATTGCAAATGCCGATGCTAATGCCTTAATTGATGCTTTAGTCAAAGAGAAGTTGTCAGTCACTAAACTGGCTACTAGTGGGGGTTTTCTTAAAAGAAAGAACGCCACTTTATTGATTGGGGTTTCTGGTGATGAGGTAGAACATGTAGTCTCCATCATTAAGAAGAATTGTAAATCACGCAAAGAAATTGTCCCAATGATGTCGAGAGCCGGGGATGGTTCCTTATATGATGCTCAGAATATTACTGTACCGGTCGGTGGTGCCACTATCTTTGTGGTCGATGTCGAACAGTTTGAAAGAGTATAATAAAAGTCCGAGATAATTAATCTCGGGCTTTTTTAGAATTTTAAGGTTTTGGCTAAAGCGGCTAAATCAACTTGATTAGAATGATCAACGTTCTTAATAACTAAGTCATCACCTTTATAACGTGGGATGACATGAATGTGGGTGTGCAAAATGGCTTGTCCTGCGCCCTCCTTGCAATTATTAATGATATTGACACCAATTATGCCCGGTAAAGTTTTGAGCATGCGTTGGGCAATCTTTTGGGCAACAATGATTAAATGCTCCAAGTCTTCTTTAGAAGCAAAGGTAATATCGTCGCTATGCTTTTTTGGCACAACCAAAGTATGACCTTTAGTGGCTTGGGAAATATCGAGGAAGGCTAAGACTTGATCATCTTCATAAATAGTGTAGTTAGGAATCTCATGATTAATTATCTTACAAAATAAGCAGTCCATAATATCACTCCTTTAAAAATAAGGAGGCCTAAGCCTCCTATTTTTTATTTTGCTTCGTAACTATAAGTAGTATTGATATAATCATATAAATCAGACTCATGAACAGTCACACCATACTTTTCTAAGTAGAAGAGAATGGCATTACGATAGTTCGAAGAGTTCTTAGACAAAGCTTGAGCGGCAGCCCGTTTTTCTTCAATGGAAGAAGAGGCATTAATCTCAGTCACCTTAATGATGTAATAATTACCATCATCAGAGTTATGGCAGATAGATGTGCCACCAGCTTGAACTAATAAGTAACCATTGTCATCGAGTAAGAGGGAAGTTCCTTCCTTGAAAACCTTAGTATCCATATCACTGTAGATGTAGGTGGAACCTTCATTGGTACCATAAACATCGTAGTAATAGAATTGATTTTGAAGGTCAAGTAACTTGAGTTCATAACCCTTGAAAATAGATTGTGCGCCACTATTAGAATATTCACTAACTTCAGACTTTAGTGAAGATTGAACGGTGGATGAATACTCTGACATATCAAAAATATTCTTATATAGGTCAGCATATTTAGTTGATTTCTTATAATCAATCAAGGCAAAACTTTCAGCTTCATCATCCCGCTTAACTTCTCGCCATTGATCATCGAGGCCACCTGCGCCAAGCGCGATAGTTTCAAAATCAGTCGAGCCAGCATTCTTGACATATTCTTCAAAGAGGATAGAATACTTATCTTGATCAACATAAGTTAGTGGCGCAAACTTGAAGTATTGCATTCTCCGAATAACTTTGTTGGTAAAATAAACTGACTTTTCATTGAGAATATATTCTTCTCTTAAAAAAGCTGTGGCAACATTTCGATCAACAACTTTAGCAATGTAATCAGAATAGTTGCATTTTAATGCAGAATATAGATTATTGTATTCAGGGAAATCTTCACCAGTTCCAGTGAATGTTCCACTTGGACAAGTGATGGAATAACCCTTAGCTTTTAAAGAAGCCGCAAATAAAGCTTCAACATATTTATTATCAATCATATAGGAAGATGAGAAGGCGGTGTTAATTTCACTGGCCACTCTTTCATCCCATTCGGATTGAGCTCTACCTGAATCTTTAAAGGCTTGAACTCCTAATTGATAAATGATTTCATTAGTTGCAGTTGTAGTTCCACTAGAAGCATACAAACTATCATAAATAGATTGTAAGGTAGTGTTAGTAACAGCACTGTTGGTAGTGGAAACAATGTCATCGCTACCATTGACTAATTTGATGGTAGATGAACTACCACAAGCGGTTAGTAAGGAAGAGCAGAGAAGTAAAGTTCCAATTAATTGTTTACGTTTCATTTCTAGTTTCCTCCTTATTTATATAGGTAGCTTCTGACACTAGCATCGTATTCGAGCTGATCAATATAAGCTGACCAATTTGATTTTTCATAGGAATTAATCGTATCTTCAAGAGCACCAGTTAAATTAGATAAGTAATTGCTAACAGCGGTCTTGATAACTGAATTTGGAATTGTGATTCCAGATTGGTTGAGATAATAACTAAACATCTCATAACTTAAGTATGAATCAGAAGCTGTTAAACCAACATAGCCACCATTGGCATAGTTCAAGACTCTAGTCTCAACTTCGCTCTTACGGGCAGTTTGGGCATCTGCTAAAGTATCATAACCTAAATAATTAGTTCCTTTGACATAGTTGTTAGTTTCGCTAACTGCACTTGTACTATTTTGATAGGAGAAATAAGTAGTATTCTCACTTGAAGTATGCAAAGCTGAATCATAACCAACAGTAATGAAGTGAATACCATAAGTAGAACGAACCACGATAATTGGATTACCACTATCATCGGTGACAATCTTATCGGCGTTCATAGAACGATATTCAGTTGGATAATCGGTTGTACTTGCTGAATCACTAATTGTTAAGAATTGAACTGCTGGAGTATTGAAATATTGATTGAAAACAATGTTTCTAATATATTTCGAGGTATCTTCAGAAGTTGCGGTTGGATCTTGAACTCCAACATCAGTACTATCGTTAACCAAAGAGGAACAAACTTGATCAACACTAATTTTATTAATGGAGTAGTTGGCATAAATACCATCACTACCAAATAAAGGATCACTTTCTTCACTAGTTAAACCATAAAGGGCTTCATTAAAACTAGCTGAATTATGATTTAGAACTGTTTGAGCAACATAAGTTCCATACTTGAACTCACTGACATAGGAAGTATAGGTATCCATGATACCAAGATTACCACCACTGGAGTAAGATCCATCATCGGACTTGGTTGCAACAGCTGTGAATTTATTTGAACTGTTATTTGATAAAGCTAAACGGTTGCAAATAGAACCCAACTTTTCTGATTCAGTTTGGGTAATAGTTCCACCAGTATAAACATTAGTGGAATCACTGATAGAAACAAGAATATGAGATAAGATCATTGGTGTGGCCTTATTCACATACTTTTCTAAGATAGTTGAATTATCTAAAACTGTTAAATCAGCTGGTTCAATTTTATTCTTTTTATAAGATTTGATTAAAGCGGTCTCTTGTTCTGCTAGCAAAAGAGCAGCTTTCTTATCTTCGACAGTTTCATAACCTTTGCTTTCTAAGACTGCAGCTCTAGCTTGACGTGTTGAGACACTGTAGTTAGTGGCATAAGTTGCGACTGTATCTGATTCCCAAGAATCATAAGCTAAGTCGGCTGAATTTTGAATGGTTGTTGTGACAGGTTGTGAAGCTTGAACAACAGCATTCCAAATTGCTTGATAGGCAGCTTTAACTCCGGCAGTTGTATCTAAGAAAGATAAATCAACATTGCCATCGTTGGCTCCTAATAAGTCATCGGCATAATAATTTGTCCCATTAACTGTAAAAAGGACATATTTTCCATCTTCTACTTTTGTATAGTTGCTACTTCCACAACCTGCGACAAGCAATGAAGTGGCTAAAACAAGAGCAGAAAGTGTTTTTTTCTTCATAGTATTCCTCCTTTGATTAGGCACTTATATATTCTAAACTAAACCAATATTTATTTCAATAAATATTAGAATAAGCACAGGAAAATCAGTTTTTATTCACCAAAACTTCAAAATGCACCTCGTCTTGAGTATTTTCATTGAATTATTGCTCTCTTTCGACTAAAATTGTTGGGTAAGGAGTGATTGTGGTGCCAACTCTTGAGATTAAAAATTTACATGTTAACGTCGCAGGGAAAACTATCCTTCAAGGCGTTAATTTAACAATAAAAAGTGGCGAGATTCATGCCTTACTTGGACCGAATGGTCATGGTAAGTCAACTTTACTCAATGCCATTATGGGTCATCCCAATTATGAAGTTACTGAAGGTAGCATCTTTTACGATGGCCAAGATGTACTAAAACTTGGGGTGGATGAAAGAGCTCATCTTGGACTATTTTTAGTCATGCAAGCACCAACCGAAGTTCCTGGCGTAGTTGAGAGTGACTTTTTAAGAGCAGCTATCAATGCTAAAACTAATCAACCAGTCCCACTTTTTAAGTTCTTAAAAGAACTTGATGCTGCGACTAAATCTTTAAACTTTAATCTGGATGTAGCCCAACGTTACTTAAATGAAGGCTTTTCGGGTGGAGAAAAGAAGCGGAATGAACTGCTCCAAATGCTCCTACTAAATCCTTCCTTAGTCTTATTTGATGAATTAGATTCTGGCTTAGATGTCGACGCTTTAAATACCGTGACAAAGGTCATTAATGAATATAAACACAGTCATCCTGATTTTGCGTGTATTATTGTTTCCCATTATGCTCATATGTATGAGTTAGTTAAACCAACTAAAGTCCATATTATGGTCAATGGTAAGATTGTTTTAGAGGGTGATGAGTCACTCATTAAAAAAGTCAATGCTGAAGGCTATGAATGGCTTCAAAAAGAACATGGGATTAAGATCAATAAAGATGTTAAACCGATTGTACTTGGAAGTTGTGGAGTAAAGGTTAAAAAATAATGGATAGAATTAGCGTTATTCCCACTAGCCAGAAAGGCTATAAAATAAGTCAAAATAAACAAGGATATTTCTTGTCCTTTTTTGCAGATGGGATTTACGCTATTGAAAGTGTTGAATCACCTTTAAATATTAAAGTGAATTCGGGCTTAAATATTACTTTGATTGAAGAACATAAACAAGGTAGTAATGAAATTGAAATTGCATCGGATGCTTCTTTGAAGCATGAGATTATAAATTTTGCGAATAAAGAGCAGTTGGATGTTATAGTTAACACCTTTGTTTCTCGGGGTGCAAATTACGAACAAGTCCTGCTTGATTTAGATTCTAATAACGTGGCTTTTGCGACCACGATTTCTTTATTAGAAGATAACGCGCGAGCTAGTTATTTTGGCTCGCATTTTGCGTCTTCTAATAACACGAAAAAAATCGCAGTAAAAATCATTAATGATAAACCTAATACCAGCGCCCAAATAGAGGCGGTTGGTCTATGTAAAGATACCTCAAAATTAGAGTTTATAGGTTATGGTGAGATTAAGCGTGGTGCTAAGGGAGCAAGTTCAAAACAAAAATGTAATTTACTCATCCTTGATGCTACCTCTTTTGGAAGTTGCAAACCTATTTTAGCCATTGATGAGGCTGATGTAGTGGCGAGTCATTCAAATTCTGTCGGGACGATCCCTAGTGAGATTTTATTCTACTTAAAATCGCGGGGCTTGCATGAAAAACAAATTAAAGAATTAATGATTTTAGGTTATACTAAACCTGTCATTACTAAAATTGACGATTTAGATCTCCAAAGACAAATTCTTGGAAAGCTAGGAGCAGAATTATGATTGATGTAGTTAAAATACGGAAAGAATATCAACTATTAAATAAAAAAGATCCAGTTATCTATTTTGATAATTCAGCGACAATGTTAAAACCACGCTGTGTTATTGATGCGATTGATAACTATTATTCCGAGTGCAGCGCTAACCCACATGGGGAAGATTATTCCTTGGGTATTGAAGCCCAAAAAGAATATGAAGGAGCTCGGCAAATTGTAGCTAATTTTATTGGAGCAGATGCTAAAGAATTAGTCTTTACATCGGGGGCTACTGATGCCTTAAATGCAGTGGCAACCATTCTTGGCTATCAACTCAAAAAAGGTGATGAAGTATTAATCACTAAAGCCGAACATGCTTCGAATATTTTACCTTGGTTCCGTTTACAACGTGACTTAGGTATTAAAGTTTCCTATATCGAATTAGACCATGGTGTATGTACTTTAGAAAATGTCAAAAAGGCCATTACACCAAAGACAAAAGTTATCTCGATTGCGCAAGTTACTAACGTTTTAGCTTATGTAATTGATGTGAAGTCAATTTGTGAATATGCCCATAAATTCGGGATTATTTGCGTTATTGATGGTGCACAATCTTCGCCACATTTAAAGGTCAATGTTCATGCTTTGGGCTGTGATTATTTTGCCTTAGCTGGGCATAAGCTTGGCGGTCCAACTGGGATTGGAGCTTTATATATTCGCGCTGGTTTAGAAGAAAGTGCGGAGCCCCATAATTTAGGGGGTGGCATGAATGCTCGCTTTGATAAAAGTGGCAAGTATAGTTATGTTAAAGTTCCCTACCGCTTTGAAGCGGGAAGCCAAAATGTTGATGGCGCAATTGGTCTTGCTAGTGCTGTTCAATTCTTAGAAAGCATTGGTCTTGATAACATCCATCAATATGAAGTTGAACTTAAGCGATACGCTGTTAAAAAACTAAAGGCTGAAGTTCCGGGTATTACCATTTATAATGAAGGTGCAGAATCGGGAGTTATTACCTTTAATTTGAAGGGTATCTTCGCGCAAGATGTTGCTACTCATTTCAATAGATATGGAATTTGTGTTAGGGCCGGATTACACTGTGCTAAATTATTACCTGAAGTCTTAAATACTCCAGTTACAGTTAGAGCTTCTTTAGCATTTTATAATACTAAGGAAGAAGTCGATAAATTCGTGGCTGTTGCCAAGAAGGGAGATGAATTCTTAGATGTCTTCTTTTAACTTAAGTCCTGAAATGATGCGTTCAATTATTATGGATCATTATCAATATCCGCATAATAAGCGGCATGAAGCTAGTAAAGACTACTTTGAAATTCATCAAGAATCAGAATCTTGTGTTGATGACATTTTCGTTATGGCTAAAATCAAAGATGGAGTCATTGAAGATGTCTGTTTTGATGGAGTGGCTTGTGCCATTTCTACTGCGGCCACTTCAGTTATGACTGACTTACTTAAGGGTAAGAGTGTTGCTGAGGCTGAAAAGGTTATTACGAATTATAACAATATGATTTTTGAGAAGCCTTATGATGCTGAACTTTTAGGCGAAGGTATCGCTTTTCAAAATGTGCATAAACAAGCCAATCGAATTCGTTGTGCTACAATCGGTTGGGATGGCATTAGTAAACTAATAGAGCAGTCCAAACAAGGAAAGAAATAATGAAAGAGAAGAAGCAAGACTTTGAACAAGAATACCAATATGGTTTTAAAGACAAAGAAACCATTGTTTTTAAGACGCCGAAAGGTTTAAATGAGGAAATTGTACAAAGTATTTCTTCCCAAAAAAGTGAACCTAGTTGGATGACACAGTTTCGTCTAAAATCTTATCATGAATTCACTAAAAAAAAGAACCCAAGTTGGGGCCCAGATTTATCTTTTCTTAATTTTGATGATTATACTTACTTTATTCGTTCTAGTGAGAAGTTAACTAATAAATGGGAAGAAGTGCCTGAAACCATTAAAAATACCTTTGAAAAGTTGGGAATTCCTGAAGCAGAGCATAAGTTTTTAGCCGGAGTTTCAACTTATTATGAATCAGAGGCTGTTTATCATAATATGCTAAAAGAAGTTAATGAAAAAGGCGTAATTTTTCTAGATATCGATACAGCTTTAAAAGAGCAACCAGAACTCTTTAAGAAGTATTTCAATACCATTATTCCATATACTGACAATAAATATGCGGCCTTGAATGGTGCTTGTTGGTCTGGCGGGTCTTTTATCTATGTGCCAAAAGGGGTTCATCTTGATAAACCTTTACAATCATACTTTCGGATAAATGCCGAAAGAATGGGCCAATTTGAAAGAACCTTGATCATTGTTGATGATGATGCTGATTTAAGTTACGTGGAAGGTTGCACAGCGCCAATTTACTCCAAGGAATCTTTACATGTTGGGGTCGTTGAAATCTATGTTGGTAAGCGCGCTCATTGTCGTTATACCACCATTCAAAATTGGTCTGATAATATCATTAATTTAGTCACCCAAAGAGCCAAAGTAATGGACAATGGCTTTATGGAATGGATTGATGGTAATATTGGTTCTAAATTAACCATGAAATATCCTTGCTGTTTATTAGCCGGAAGCGGTGCGACGGGTTCGATAGTTTCCATTGCGGTAGCTCGCCATAATCAATATCAAGATTCAGGAGCCAAAGCCATTCACCTAGCGCCCAAAACTCGGAGTATGATAGTTTCTAAATCGGTGGTTTTAAATGGTGGTGTGGCTAACTATCGTGGTCAATGTAAAATTGGCACAAAAGCCACTGATTCACGTTCCCATATTAGTTGCGATACTTTATTACTTGATGATAAGAGTGGTAGTGATACTATCCCTTGGAATGAAGTTAACAATAATACTTCCATTATTGAACATGAAGCGACTGTTTCAAAACTTAGTGAAGAACAACTCTTTTACTTAATGTCACGGGGTCTTTCTTTAGAAAATGCCACCTCAATGGTGGTCATGGGCTTTTTAGAGCCATTCACCAAAGAATTACCAATGGAATATGCCGTTGAACTAAATAGACTCATGAAGATTAGTATGGAAGGTAGCGTCGGTTAGTAGTGAATTAAACTAAAAACAGTGTTAAAATAAAAGCACTGCTTTTGCTAGCATAGCTCAGATGGTAGAGCAACTGATTCGTAATCAGTAGGTCAGCAGTTCGATTCTGCTTGCTAGCACCATTATTTTATCCCCACAAAGTGGGGATATTTTTTTCTTTGCAAATAATTTAGGATTTTTCATTTTTGGCTCCTATGTATATAGTAGGAGAGTGATTTAAGATGGTACCAACCAAAGATCAAATTGAACTAATCAATCGTGTCTATGCTCGTTATCGTAAATCGAAGAAGATGCTTGGACTTTATAAACAAGGTTACACCTGTTTTTTTGAGGGAGAAGCGGACGAAGATCGGAAGGCGCAACTTAAAAAAGAACAAGATTTTGTTAATTTTGTAAATCAAGTTTATTTATTATTATCGACAGATTCCCGCTTAATCATAAAAAATGATTATTTACTGCAACGCGAAGACTTTTGGTGGGAAGAATTGTATTCTAGAAGTACTTATTATCGTCGACGCAGTCAGGCGTTAAGAGATTTCATTTATTACTATTCAATATGAGATTACTTTTAGTTTTAGCCTTAATAATACTTCAAACTCCAATTATGAACTTAACTAGTGAGACTTTAAGTTTAGAAGGGCTGGAATATAGTACTGTGAGTTTAGAAGAGACTCCCAAAGTCACAATTACCTATGGGGGCAGTGGCTCTAGTAGCATCACGATTGTAGTGAAAAGCGGCACAGTAGTCAAAGAGACAAAGACATACAATGTTATAACTACTCAACCGACTAGTCTTGATTATTCTTTCCTGAAATTTACCAAGATTGGCGAAAAATATAATTTAGCAATTACTTTAGGAACAAAAACCTTAAATTTAGTGGCTAGTTGCGGAGTATCTAATTCCTACACCTATACTTCTAGTTCGAGAAATCCTCAGTTAGGTTTAACTAAAAAAGTGGCAGTTAATGCTAATAATGTTTCTACTACCATTACACAATCTCTTTCTTATCAAGCTTTCTTTAAAACAAGTCCTAAGCAAAACCGAATCTTCAATTTGGGAGCTTATAAGATTGCTGCTACTAACTTTGAAGAAAGTGATTTTGGCGCTATTAGCCTTAATCTTAGTGGCGGCTTAGAAGTAGGCTTTTGCAATAGTACAACTAGTTGCAATGTCGATCTATTGCCGGTCATTAAAGATAATACCTTATCCTTTAAACTAAAAGAAGGGTATTGTTATTCAAGAAACGCTGATGTAATGGGATTATGTGCTGATTATAGTGATGGCTATCCCTTGAAGAATCTAATTCTAAGAAATGATTTAGATCCAAGCAAAACTTATACCATGAAACTAACAGTGACTGTTAACAATGGTAATCTGGCTAGAATTACTGCCACCTTAACTGGAATTAGTGTTAATCGCAGTATCTATGGCGATTGTGAGAGTTCAATTTACTGTGTCAGTCAAGAAAGTATTTTAGAAGATGTAACTTACACGAAAGAAGTGACTTATCCATGATGATGATTATGCTTGTTTTTCAATTGTTTTTAGGAGTGGTGACACTCAATAGTCTTTATAGCATTAATTATGCCGATTTTCATAATGCTTGTGAGGCCTTAGATGCCACGATAGTTTATAGTAGTTTAGCAACTCCAGAAATTTTAGATTTAGAGGTATTAGGCATTAATGAAGCTAACTTTGAAGATCTAGTTATGGATTTTATGGTCCACAATGTTCATCAAAGTAAAGTCAAAGTGGCTTATTACTTCTATAACCATGATGGCTCCACTTGTAGTAGCAATCAATGTGACTCAGTCCAACTTAAACTAAGTAGTGTTCATCAAATATTCAAACTCAAACAAGAATACAATTATCGGCTGATTATCAATCTATGAAGTCATTGGTTCTTAAATATCTAGAAGAATCAATCTTCTTTCCCTATTTAACTAGTGACATTAGTGAACTGTCCTTTAATGGCAAGGAAGTTTATCTCAACTACGTTAATAAAATTCGCGAAAAGTTAGACTTAGAGTTTAACAATGAACAAGCTTATGAGTTTGTGCGTCATATCGCTGATTTAACAGGCAAGAATTTTAACAATACGAATCCGATTCTAGATGTTTCCTTTGCTAATTATCGGTTCAATGCAGTGCATAGTAGTGTGGCAAGTAGCCAAAATGAACCGGCCATCACCTTTATCATTAGAATTATTTACCCGGGATTAAGAATCAAAGAAGATGATGAGAGTTTGTGTCCCAAAGTAGTACACGCTTTATTAAAAGAGATTGTTAAAAAGAATTATTCAATCATGATTAGTGGGGTGACAGGGTCAGGTAAAAGTGAGTTACAAAAGTATTTGATCTCCTTAATTCCTAAATCCCAAAGAATTGTCATGATTGAAGACACTTATGAAACCCACATTAAAGAATTAATTCCCGGTTTAGATATCAATGTTTGGTTAGCTAAAAACCAAACTATTACTTACCACGATAACTTGCAAATGTTAATTAAAGCAGGTTTAAGAAATAATCCGGATTGGTTAATGATTTCTGAAGTTAGAGGAAGTGAGATGTTAGATTTACTCCAAACCATGACTTCAGGCTTAGCCATTATCACAACTATTCATGCTCAAAGTGCTTTAGATACACCAGATCGAATGCTCCAATTACTCAGTGAGAATAAAGTCTTAAACATTGAGCAAATCAAAAAAGAAATCTTCTCGCATTTACACTTCTATTTACATATGAAAAAAATAGTGTTAGAAGATGGAACATTAAAGCGATATCTTGGCTCAATTGCTGTCGCATATGAAAGCAATAGCCAAACTAAAATCTATGAAATTTATTCTCAAGATCAACCAAGCTTCACCAAGTTGGATGAACAATCATCAAAACTACTAAATATACCAGTCAACTGGTTCGAAAGGGGGTGAGGGAGTTGAAGAAAATTGGTCTAATAATTCTCCTAAGTATTGCCTTTGCTGGCATCTCGTATCTACTTCTCAATAACGTTCTCCTAACTTTATTGCTAATGCTAGCTTTTGCCTTTTGTCTCTATCGCTTTATTCTTCCTTGCGTAACAAAGGCCACGGCGTACTTAAATAGACTAGATGAATTGCACTCATTTGCGACTTCTTTTGTCATGCAATTGGCCTCAACTCCTTCTTCATTCGAAGCCTTAAAAATATGCCAACCATACTTTAAGAAAGAGGTCAATGAAATTGCTAGTCAATATGGCGATGATTTGGAAGATTTCTTAAATGCTTTAGATGGTTTCTTCCAAAATCAATCTTATCGTGTTTTGGCTCAACTTATTCGGATTTATGAGACCCAGGGTGGTG
>JAQUTO010000132.1 GCA_028694305.1 Bacilli bacterium | reverse complement strand
GACCGAAACATTACCCTCCATATCAAGGGTTTTACAATTTTCTATGGTCGAACAAACTCTTATTTGTCCCCCATCTAGAGATAATTTATCACTAGAATAATACTTTGTTCTATATGGTTCACTAAGCAAAGTTACTCCAATTTCATTTGGAGGTAGGGCTGAACTGCTTGAGGGCAAAATTACCCTACTACTTGAAGAGGCTTTTGAAGAACTACTAGTAGAAGTAGTCGTCATACTACTTGAAGAAGTTTCGCTTGTGCTAGTTGATTGACTCGAAACTTGCGTTGAGCAACCAACGAGACAACAAGTTAATGAAAATATAATTATCTTATTAAGTAATTTCCGCATGGAATCACCCACCTACTATTATTTTAACCTTATTAATGTAAATGGCTTCCACACTAGAGGCTCCAAAAAAAACTAGCATTTGGCTAGTTTTAATAAAATAATAAAGATTTGAGAAGGTATTACATCAAGTATAGGGTGCTTGTTCATTTAGAAAGAAAGGATTCCTTAAATTAATAAGGGCAATGTTTCTAGATTACGAAGTTCGGGCAAACTTCATAGATTAATAAGGGCAAATACATAATGCTGAACAAAACTTGATAATAATACCTCCTCTACTATTCAAATGTTATTAATGAAATATTTATTGGTAAAAAAAAGAGGATTCAGAAATCCTCTTAATTAATTAGGCAAAGACTGTGAGCTTACCATGCGTGACTAAAGTCACAATGTCGATGATCCAAAGAATGGCCCAGCCAAAAAGAATCCAAATAATACCAGCGATAATGTGACCTTTGCAAATTCTGTAAATACCAGCAAAAATTGAATCTAATCCTGGTAAGCAAAGAATAATCTTGACAATTAATGGTAATCCATCAAAAAACTTAACGTACTCTTTCATAGTTTTCCTCCTATTTTCTGTATTTGGCGCGGAGTGTAGCCATACCAAGAATGTGACCTTCCATTTTTTGATAAAGGTCTTTCACCAGAAAACCCGGCTTTAAGTTGGTCATTTGATCCAAAGCATAAACCCGTAGTTCATAAGTATGGTCTTTGTCAGGGGGTGACATGCCACAATAGCATGACGCCTTAACTTGCGACTCCCCTCCCAAATCATAGAGCGAAGAAACACCTTGGATTAATGATTTATCGGTTAAACTGGAATTGTCTGTTAATCTAGTACCTTTAAAATCAGCAATTGTCCAATGAATAAAAGTCTGGCCACAAACAGGAATAGCATCAGCATCATCTAAAATAAGCGCAAAACAGATTGTTCCTTTTGGAGCATCTTCAATCTCGACTGGAATTGAGACATCTTCTTTAGAACTACCATATTTTCCGTATTTATCTAGATAGTAACCATTCTTGATTCCGCTAGAACTTACTTTCATGGTACTCTCCCTCTTTTATTATTATAACGGACTTCAACAAGAAAAACATCTAGAAAACGCTATCAAGATAAGGTATTATATTCTACTAGAGGTATTTACATGAAGATTTTATTAACAAATGACGATGGCTATAACACAAAAGGCATTAGAATTTTATTTAAAGCCTTACAAAAATATGGTGAAGTAATTTTAATCGGACCAGCTAAATGGCAATCAGCAAAATCAGTGGCGCTAGACCTTGGAGAACATGAATTAATCAAGCATGAAAAGAATGTTTATTCTTTCAGTGGTACTCCGGCTGATTGTGTTTCTTTTGCTACCCGTTATTTTGCCCATGATTGGGATTTAGTAGTATCAGGTTGTAATGATGGTCTTAATCTCGTTTATGATACTTGTTATTCTGGTACAATTGGTGCCACCATTGAAGCCAACATCCAAGGGATTAAAACAATAGCTTTCTCAGCCGACATTGATTCTTTTGATTTAGTTGAAAAAGAGATTGATGCTGTCTTAACTTTTATCTTCAAGAATGAACTCACAAGTCCAAACTATATTTTAAGCGTTAATTTCCCAACCAAAGAATACATTTCATCTAAAGGTTATCGTCTTACCAAAGTTGGTAATCGTAAAGATGATTTAGGTTGGGTAAAAAATAGTGAAAATCATTACACCCCATACCGCAAAGTCAATTATTTTGAAGTATACCCTGATGATAAACCAATTGATTCTACTTTTTGTAAAGCCGGTTATATCGTCTTCACACCTTTGTCTTATTGTTGGTTTAGTGAAGCGGGTTATGAGCAATTAAAAAGAACTAAAGTATTTGATAAATAAAAGAACCCTTATGGGTTCTTTTTTAGAAACTTCTTTTTCTCTTTTGGCGTATCTAATCCTAATGTTCCACCTGGATTCATAATATTATCTGGATCAAAGTGAGCTTTTAAGACTTTAAAGGTGGAATACTCTAAACTTCCTAGTGACCCTTCAAGCCAAGGACCGAACATTTTCCCAATACCATGGTGATGGGACATAGCGGCTCCCGATTTTTGAATAGCATCGAGAATCCCACTATGATAAGTTAAATAATCATTAATATCATCCATCTTAGTAATGAAGATGAAATATAAGTTAGCCCCTTGCGGATAAACGTGGGACATATGGGTGGTGACAACAGTATCTGGTCGAGAATGACAATATGCTCTGACACTATCATGAACGGCAGCCATATTTGACCAATTAACAGAACATTCTAAAGTATCAGTAACAATCCCAAAATCTTGCAAAGTATCTCTTAAGAATGGGTCACTAAATCTCCCCTTTTCCCAAGATTTTGTGACTGCACC
>JAQUTO010000014.1 GCA_028694305.1 Bacilli bacterium | reverse complement strand
CGCCTTCCTTACGGGAGCCCTCGTTTGCTTTTAAGTTATGTAACTTCATAATTACACCTCCGAACTATGCCTTGAGGTCTTCGATTGACTTGCCTCTTAAGGCCGCAATCTTAGCAGGTGTCTTTAACGCCTTGAGACCATTGCAGGTAGCTCTAACGGCATTGACAGCTGTTTTAGACCCATAAACTTTAGAATAAATATTCTTAATCCCGGCTAATCCCATAATGGCCCGAACTGAACCACCAGCTATAACACCAGTTCCTTCTGGGGCTGGCTTTAAGAAAACTTTGCAAGCTCCAAATTCACCAGAAATTTCATGAGGGATAGTATCTCCCTTAGAAACTGGGACTCTAAACATATTCTTTTTTGCAGCTTCTAGTGCTTTCTTGATTGCATCTGGGACTTCATTAGCTTTACCTGAAGCAAAACCGATGTTGCCTTTGCCATCACCGATAGCAACTAAGGCTGAAAATCTGATTCTCTTACCACCTTTAACGGTCTTTGCGACTCTATTAATGGAGATAACAGTTTCATTGTATTCACGATCTCTTCTTTGTCCTCTACCACCGCGACGGTCACGATTGAAGCGACCACCATTACGGCGTTGGTCATTGTTATGAGGACGAGCATTATTAGCGGCTGGTTGAGCGCCTTCTTTAGGTGCTTGGACAGGGGCTTCAGTTGGTTTTTCAACTACTTTTGTTTCATTTAATTCCATGTGCTTTCCTCCTTTTAGAACTTAAGTCCAGCAGCTCTAGCAGCTTCGGCTAAAGCTTGGACACGACCATGATACAAGTAACCACTGCGATCGAAGACCACGTTAGTAATCTTCTTAGCTGCGGCTTGCTTAGCGATTTCTGTTCCGACTGCTTTTGCAGCTTCGACATTACCGCCTTTCTTAAGCTTGAGATTGACTGATGAGGCTGAGGCGAGTGTTACACCTTTCTCATCATCGATAATTTGGGCATGAATGTGAGAATTTGAACGATAGACAGAAAGACGTGGACAAGAGGCAGTACCGCTAATCTTGTTGCGGATTCTTAGATGACGCTTTTCGCGTAAACTATTACTTGATGTTTTTTTAATCATATAATTTCCTACTTCCCGGCCTTCTTGCCTTCCTTACGTCTAATATGTTCACCCTTATAGGCAATACCTTTTCCAAGGTATGGCTCTGGTTGTCTCACTTGACGAATTAAGTTCGCAACTTGCCCAACTGCTTGCTTATCTGTTCCACTGATAGTAATACCAGTAGTTTCTTTATTAACACTAATCTTTGTATTTGGTAAAGCTTTAATGACGACTGGATGTGAATAACCAACAAGTAATGTCACATCTTTGCCTTTCATTTGAGCGTGGTAACCAATACCTTTAATTTCTAACTCTTTAGTATAACCTTTAGTAACGCCTTCTACCATGTTATGGAGATTGGCTCTAGTTGTACCATGGAGTTGCTTTGTGTGCTTCTCTTCATCCGCTCTTGTAAGATGAATATGATCTCCATCTTGCTTAATGGTAATGAGTGGATTGTAATCCATCTTTAAGGTACCAAGTGGTCCGACAACTGTCACTAAAGTTGGTTCAATCTTGACAGTGACGCCGCTAGGTACGATGACAGGTTTATTTCCGATTCTAGACATATCCCTACCTCCTACCAAACATAAGCGACGACTTCGCCGCCAAGCCCTTTCAAACGAGCTTGCTTATCACTCATCATTCCACTTGAAGTAGAAATGATGGCAATTCCAAGACCATTTAAGACCTTTGGTAATTCTTCTGCGTTGGAATAGACTCTTAATCCTGGTTTAGAAATTCTTTTTAAGCCAGTGATTACGCGGTCATTTCCGACATATTTCAAGCTAAGTTTTAAACTTGGTTTAATCTTATCGCCTGAAACTTCATAACTATTGATATAGCCTTCGCCTTGTAAAATCTTAGCGATTTCCACTTTGGTTTTAGAGCTAGGCATTTCAACAGTTTCATTTTTCATCTGATTTGCGTTACGAATTCTTGTAAGCATATCAGCAATTGGATCTGTAACCATACTTAATGTTCCTCCTAAACCTACCAGCTGGATTTCTTCATCCCAGGAATTTGACCTTTATAGGCTAATTCTCTAAGACAGATCCGGCATAGTTTGAATTTCTTAATAACTGCATGAGGGCGTCCACAACGCTCACAGCGTGTGTATTCTCTGACTGCAAATTTCTTTGGACGTTCACAGCGAACTTTAATCGATGTCTTTGCCATATCTTACCCTCCTACTTTGCAAACGGCACGCCGAGAAGAGTTAATAATTCTTTAGCTTCTTCATCGCTTTTAGCCGTTGTAACGACAACAATATCCATTCCTCTAACACGATTAACTTGTTCATAGTTAATTTCAGGGAAAATCAATTGTTCCTTAATTCCGAAAGTGTAATTTCCACGACCATCAAAGGCAGTCTTGGAGACACCTCTAAAGTCACGAGTACGTGGTAAAGAGATATTGAATAACTTATCAAGGAATTCATACATTCTTTGACCGCGAAGTGTTACCTTGCAACCAATCTTATCGCCCTCTCTTAATTTGAAAGTAGCAATAGATTTTTTAGCTTTAGTAACAACCGGTTTTTGACCTGTGATTTGCGTTAATTCCTTAACAGAATCATCAAGTAACTTTTCATTACCGGTAGCATCACCACAACCAATGTTGACAATTACCTTGTCAAGACGAGGGCATTGCATGACTGAAGTATAATTAAACTTCTTAACGAGGGCTGGAACAGCTTCTTTTTTATATTTATCATATAAACGATTTTCAATAGCCATTATTTAGACCCTCCTTTAGCGCTTTGTGTTGGTGCTTTTCTTTCAACATTCTTCTTTGCTGCTGGTTTCTTAGCGGCCTTAGTGGCTTTTTCTTCACCGACTGGCTTAGCCTCAACACCGGCAACATTCTTTCTATTTTTAATAATACCCTTGAGCCCACCGCTAGTCTTGGCTGCCTTACCTAATGGTAATTTAGTCTTTCTAGAGATCCGCTCTTTTTCTTTACCAGTTACCTTATAACCAATTTTAGTAACACATTTATTCTTTTCATCATAATATGCTACGTTAGAAATATGAATTGGTGCTTCATATTGGTCAATCCGGCCTTCTGGATTGTTTTGGCTTGGCTTAACATGCTTTGTTCGCATATTGACGCCTTCAACCCAAACAACATCATCTTTATAACTGACATGCAAGACTTCAGCAATTGTGCCTTTGTTTGCACCAGCGATAACTTTAACTTTATCACCTTTTCTAAGTTTCATTCTGTTGCCTCCTATAAGACCTCAGGTGCGAGTGAGACGATTTTCATAAATCCCTCATCACCTGTATCTCTTAATTCTCTGGCGACAGGTCCGAATACACGTGTTCCACGTGGGGTGTTATCATCGTTAATTAAGACACAGGCATTATCATCAAATTTGATTCTAGCGCCATCTTCTCTAACGACACCTTTCTTAGTCCGTACGATTACGCAACGTACGATATCGCCTTTCTTGACTCCGGAATTTGGCATAGCATCCTTGACTGCGCAAATGACGATATCACCAATATTAGACGTCTTTCTGAAGGAGCCACCTAAGAGTCTAAAGACTCGAACGCTTCTGGCTCCGGAGTTATCAGCAACGACTAAATTTGTTTCATTTTGAATCATATGCTTCCCTCCTAAGCGTTGGCTTCAACAACCTTCTCAGCTTTCTTAATAATCTTCACTAATGTGAATCTCTTAGTTGCTGAGAGTGGTCTTGTCTCCATAAAGGAGACAATATCGCCGACGTGAGCTGCGTTTTGCTCATCATGAACGTGATATTTCTTGGTTGTTTTAACTTTCTTTTTGTAAATAGCGTGTAGTGGATAACGATCAACCTTGACAGTAATGGTCTTCTCCATCTTATCGGAAATAACTACGCCTTGAATAATTCTTCTTTTACTTGTTCTTTCTTCCATGATGGTAACCTCCTATCCGTTGACTTGCTCACGTTCCTTAATAACAGTGAGAATGCGAGCAATATCCTTTCTAATTTCTTTACGTTTACTTGAATCTTTAGCACTACCTGTTGCTTGTTGGAATCTCGAGACAAATAATTCTTCTTTTAATTCTTTGACTTTTGATTCTAAATCCTTTTGTGGTAGTTCTCTAATTTCTTTAATTCTCATATTAGGCACCTACCTTTGCTTGACGGACAGCAACTTTAGTTTTGATTGGGAGCTTATCTCCTGCTTGGCGTAATGCTTCAATTGCATCCGCTTCAGGAACGCCACCAATTTCAAACATGACTGTGCCGGCTTTAACGACTGCGACCCAGTGATCTGGGGCACCTTTACCAGAACCCATACGTACTTCAAGTGGTTTCTTTGTACGTGAGAGTTGTGGGAATATCCGAATCCAAACTTGACCACCACGTTTTGTATATCTTGATAAACAAATACGGGCTGCTTCAATTTGGTTGGCAGTAATATAACCGCCTTCTGTTGCTTGTAAACCTTTGTCTCCAAATGCTACAGTGGCTCCGCCCTTGGCAGGACCCTCGTAACTGAGCCGATGAGGTCTACGATATTTTGTTCTCTTTGGCATTAACATAAATAACTACGCCCCCTTCGCTTCATTTGGTTTTGGACTAATCTTAGTTTTATCATCTAAAATCTCACCACGGCAGATCCAGACTTTAACGCCAAGTTTTCCATAGGTAGTTTGGGCTTCTTCGACTGCAAAGTCGATGTCTGCTCTTAAGGTATGTAATGGAACGATACCTTCACTATAACCTTCACTCCGCGCAATATCAGCACCGGCTAGACGGCCAGAAATCAAAGTTTTAATACCTTTGGCTCCGGACTTCATAACTAGTTGGATGGCTTTCTTTTGCACAGTTCTGAAGGATGCACGTTGCTCAAGTTGTTGTGCCATATTCTTAGCAACTAAGGTTGCATCAAGATTTGGTTGTTTAACTTCAACAACAGTGATTTTAACTTTCTTACCCTTGCTAATTTTAGCAATGGCTTTATTGAGTTCTTCGACTGTTTTACCATCTTGACCAATGACCACACCTGGACGAGCCACGTGAGCAATGATTTCGACGTTATCTTTAGTTCTTAGAATCTCAGTTCTAGCTAAGGCTGCATCTTTGAGCTTAGCTTCGAGAAGTTTTCTAATCTTAATATCTTCTTGTAGGTATTCGCCGTATTCTTTATCAGCATACCATTTGGCATCCCAATCACGGTTAATGCCAATTCGCATTCCTACTGGATTAACTTTTTGTCCCATTGATGTAACCTCCTATCTTTCTGCTACGATGCAAGTAATGTGGCATGTTCTCTTGACTAAGCCTGAGGCTGAACCTTTAGCTCTTGTCATGAAACGTCTCATTCTAATACCATCGTTAGCGAATATTTCTTTAACATATAACTTTGTCGCATCCATCTCATGATTCTTGCTAGCATTGGCGCTGGCTGATTTTATGAGCTTAGCGACGACTGGTGAAGCTGAAGTGTTAGTGTTAGCGAGTAAGGCTAAGGCCTCATCGACACTCTTACCACGAACTTCATCAATTACTAAACGAACCTTACGCGGAGTAATCCGGACGGTTTTGACTGTTGCTTTTGCTTCCATTTCATTACCCTCCTATTACTCAGCCTTTGGGGCTTCCGCGGCTGGAGCAGCACCAGCAGCTGGTGCGGCAGCGCCTGGAGCGGCGGCTGTTGTGCTTCCTGGAACGTTAGAAATATTAACTCCACTAGCTGCAGCAGCTTTATCAGCGGCGTTATTTCCATTGTGTCCATGGAAGGTTCTAGTTGGAGCAAACTCACCGAGCTTGTGTCCGACCATATCTTCAGTTACATAGACAGTGATGTGTTCACGGCCATTGTAAACTGCAAAACTATGTTCAATGAAATCAGGATAGATGGTTGATCTTCTTGACCAAGTTTTAATAATTTCTTTTTTGCCAGAGGCATTTAATGCTTTGACTTTTTTCATTAGGTGTTCATCACAGAATGGACCCTTTTTTAAACTACGTGTCATAATATCCTCCTATCTTCCATTGTGTCTTCTAACAATCATCTTAGAAGATGGCTTCTTCTTACTACGAGTAGAGATACCCATATGCTTCTTGCCCCAAGGTGTTCTTGGTGCATCACGGCCGACTGGGTTCTTACCTTCACCACCACCGTGTGGGTGGTCGCATGGGTTCATAACAGCTCCACGAACGGTTGGGCGAACCCCTAACCAACGTTTTCTGCCAGCTTTACCAAGATTGACTAAAGCGTGGTCTTCATTACCAACTTCACCAATAGTGGCACGGCAGTCATTGAGGAATTTACGAACTTCGCCAGAAGTTAATCTAACAGTAACGTATTTCCCTTCTTTACCTAAGATTTGAGCGCTGCTACCTGCAGAACGAACTAATTGAGCACCCTTTCCTGGTTTTAATTCCAAACAGTGAATAAATGTACCTTCTGGAATCTTCTCAAGTGGTAAAGCATTACCAACCTTGATATCAACGTCTGGTCCCGAGACAATTTGTTGTCCGATGACAAGACCTTTTGGGCAAATGATGTAACGTCTTTCGCCATCAGCATAATTGATTAAAGCAATATTGGCTGAACGGTTTGGATCGTACTCGATTGTCGCAACTGTGCCAATGATTCCATCCTTATCACGTTTGAAATCAACGACACGCCAGAAGCGTTTATGACCGCCACCAACGTGACGGCAAGTAATCATTCCAGTGTTGTTACGACCACCACTATGTTTAAGTGAGACGGTCAATGACTTTACTGGCTTTTTAACTGTGATGTCGTCCATGACAAGTGATGTGCATGCCCGGCGCCCAGCTGATGTAGGTTTATAAGATTTAATAGCCATATGTAATCCTCCTTATCTTTTCTATTACAATTGGAAATATTGTTTTCTTCCAACCTTTACTTCTTATCTTCTTCGAAAAGATCAAGAGTTTCACCAGCGGCTAGTTTGATAATTGCTTTCTTGTAACCACCGACGGTCCCTGCATAACGTCCGACGCGTTTTTCTCTGCTTCTGACATTGATGATGTTGACCCTTTCAACTCTCTTATTGAAGATGGCTTCAAAGGCTTGTTTAATTTCAGTTGAATTTGCCTCTTTAGCGACCTTGAGAGTTATCTTGTTTTCAGTTTGCATTAACTTCAAACTCTTTTCAGTGACGAGTGGAGCCTTAATGACTTCATAATCGTGTGGAGTTGGAAGTGCAAACTTCTTTGCGCTTGGAGCCTTTGGCTCTTTTTTAGCTTTAGGAGTTGACTCCTTTGGAGTTACAACTTCTTGAGCAACTTCTTTTTTAGCACCAGCCTTTTTAGCTGGAGCTTTCTTAGCAGGGGCCGCCTTTTTAGGAGCTTCCGCTTTCTTGGTTGCTTTCTTTGGAGCCGCCTTCTTAGCTACTTTTTCTTCGCTAGCAGCGACTTTCTTTTTACTTTCCGCCATCTAAGAGCACCTCCTCGACACATTCGATTGCTTCTTTTGTGAATACTGCTGTATTACAATTGAGCAAATCATATGCACTTAATTGATCACAATAGACCATTGCAACTGTTGGGACATTGAATGCTGATAGCATTGCTTTTTCATCAAATGAATCGTCCCCGACAACTAAGAGAACTTTGCCTTTAGCATTGAGTTTCTTTAAGCAGTCTAAGAATTCTTTTGTCTTAGGAGCTGCGAAACTGAATTTATCAACTACGACAAGTTCTTTATCATTTAGTTTTGATGATAAGACAGACTTAAGTGCTAATGCACGATTCTTCTTATTCATCTTTAAGGTATAATTTTCGTTCCCATCTGGTCCGAAGATGATACCACCATGTCTCCATTGTGGAGCTCTAGTGGAACCAGTTCTAGCCCGGCCTGTTCCCTTTTGGCGCCATGGCTTCTTGCCACCGCCACTAACTTCGTCACGCTTTTTAGTTTTAGCGGTACCTTGACGAGAATTAGCTCTTGCCACTAAGACTGCATCAAAGACTGATTGGTCATGTGGTTCGACACCGAAGACATCTTGTGAGAGTTTTACTTCACCAGCTTCAGCGCCAGTTTGAGTTAAAACTTTAACTTTAATCTCTTTCATAACTTGTTCTCCTTTCCGCTAAACTACTTACCAGCTGCTTCATAATCAACTAGGGTTTTTGCTGCTGGAACATTTTTCATAGTCTTAACTGCTGACTTAATAGTAACAATTGACTTATTTGCTCCAGGGATAGCACCCTTGATTAAGATTGCATGCTTTTCGTCATCGACAGCAACTACAGTTAGATTTTGAATAGTTCTTGTGTAGTTACCATGATGTCCTGGCATTCCAATACCAGGGTGAATTCTGTTATTAGTACGTCCATAAGTTGCGATAGAACCAATTCCTCTATGGAAACCGGAACCGTGAGCACTTGGACCTCTTTGGAATCCGTATCTCTTAATGACGCCTGAGAAGCCTTTGCCTTTGCTGACTCCTTGGACATCGACGATTTCTCCAATTTTGAAGATACTAGGATTAACAGCATCTCCGACATTGAAGGACGCTAATTCATTACCTTTGATTTCACGAATGAATTTCTTTGGGGATGTTTTAGCATTCTTGTATAAGCCTTGTTCTGGTTTAGAAGCTAAGTTCTCACGCTTATCTTCAAAGCCAATCTTTAAAGCTTCATAGCCATCTTTTTCAATGGTCTTCTTTTGCAAGACAACATTTGGTAAAGCTTCAACTACTGTAACTGGGATCATGGTTCCATCAGTTGCGAATACTTGAGTCATACCAATCTTGCGACCGATAATTGCTTTCATGCTTGACACCTCCTATAACTTAATCTCAATCTCAACACCGCTAGGTAGGTCAAGTCTTGTTAAAGTATCGACCGTTGTCGGATTTGGATTGACGATATCAATTAGTCTCTTATGAGTTCTAATTTCGAATTGTTCACGAGAATCCTTATACTTATGAACAGCTCTTAGTAATGTGTAGACTTGCTTCTCTGTTGGAAGTGGTACTGGGCCCACTACTTTTGCTCCAGTGCTCTTAGCTGCGATCACGATCTTTTCTGCAGATGCATCAAGAATCCGATGATCATAAGCCTTTAACTTAATACGAATCTTATTTTCTTTTGCCATGGTAGTCCTCCTGTCTATAATCTTGGCATAGACCAGTGCTCCACTTAAATTACCTAGGTTGTCGTCATGACAACGCCTCTTTGTGTTCTGAGACGCCGGCACCTAGCAACTTCAAGCTTCTAAGCACTTGTAGTGGTATTCTAACAAAAAAAGAGGTTGAAAGTCAACCCCTTTATATATAAATATATAAGAATAAGTCCGTTTTTATTGCTTATGCTGCTCTTCCCGCTTTTTCTTAGCAGCTAAGTATTCATTTTCTAACTTTTCAAAATCGGCATCAGACTTACTATCTTTAGTTTCTAAACGCTCTTTTTCAATTGTTTCCTTGTTGGATTCATAGTATTTTCGTTCTACTTTACCAATTCTAGACCTTACAATAAAGCCATTAATAATTAAAACTGCGCCATAAATAATGATCAAAATCAATTCTTGACCAGCTAAAAAGAAGTAGAATGGTGCCACTACCACTGCACAAATGATACCAATAATACCCCATTGGTGCATGACTTTGGTTTGTTCTTTTACTTTCTCACTATCATTAGCATTACTTTTATTGGCAAAGGCAGTAACTAATAAAATAACACCAGTTAAGAGGGTTACCCCCGCAAAAATTAAAGCTTTAGCAATTGGTCCCATAATATTCCTCCAACGAAAATAATTCTAGCATAAAGGCACAAAAAAAGAAACCTCCGCAGAGGTTTCTTAATGTTTAATTACTCAAGAATCTTAGAAACGTTACCAGCACCAACGGTTCTGCCACCCTCACGAATGGAGAATTTAGTACCTTGTTCAACAGCGATAGCGTGAATTAACTCAACAGTCATGTTGACGTTATCACCTGGCATAACCATCTTAACTCCATCAGGAAGTTCGACGATACCAGTAATATCGGTTGTACGGAAGTAGAATTGTGGTCTGTAGTTGGTTAAGAATGGAGTATGACGTCCACCCTCATCCTTGGTTAAAACGTAAACTTGAGCTTCAAATTTCTTATGTGGATGCACTGAACCTGGTTTAGCAATGACTTGGCCACGAATGACTTCATCACGGTTAATACCCCGGAGTAATGTACCAACGTTATCGCCTGCGACAGCGAAGTCGAGTAATTTACGGAACATTTCAATACCTGTAATAACAGTTTTCTTTGTATCCTTAATACCAACGATTTCAGCTTCATCATTAAGGTTAATCTTGCCTCTTTCAACACGACCTGTAGCAACAGTGCCACGGCCTGTAATAGTGAAGACGTCTTCGACTGGGAGTAAGAAAGGTTTTTCTGTATCACGAACAGGTGTTGGAATATATTCATCGACAGCATCCATTAATTGTAGGATAGCCTTTTGAGCTTCTTCATCACCCTCAAGAGCCTTGAGAGCAGAACCTCTAATAACTGGGCAGTTCTCGCCATCAAAACCATATTCGGTTAAGAGTTCACGAACTTCCATCTCAACTAAGTCAATTAACTCTGGGTCATCGACTTGGTCGATCTTGTTTAAGAAGACAATAATCCGAGGAACGCCGACTTGCTTTGCTAAAAGGATATGCTCACGTGTTTGTGGCATTGGTCCATCAGTAGCAGCGACGACTAGGATTGCGCCATCCATTTGAGCAGCACCAGTAATCATGTTCTTAACGTAGTCAGCATGCCCTGGGCAGTCAACGTGAGCGTAGTGTCTCTTGTCTGTTTGGTATTCAACGTGACATGTGTTGATTGTAATACCTCTTGCTTTTTCTTCTGGAGCACCATCAATTTGATCATATCTTATGAAGGTGTTACTTCCATTTTTCTTGGATAGGACTAAAGTAATTGCAGCTGTTAAAGTGGTCTTGCCGTGGTCTACGTGACCGATAGTACCAATATTAACGTGTGGTTTACTTCTGTCAAAATGTTGCTTTGCCATATAAATCTCCTCCTGTTTTTTTACTATTTTGGATAGTCTTTACTAATTCTAATAGATTTTTGGCATAAAATCAATATGTTGTTTAACCAACATTATTCTTTTTGAAGATTTCCTCAGTAATTGACTTTGGCGCCTCTTCATAGCGGTCGAATTGCATTGAGTAGTTACCTCTACCTTGGGTCAATGACCGTAGGTCAGTTGCGTAACCGAACATCTCCGCTAATGGAATGGATGATTGAATGACTTGAGCATTCCCTCTTTGCTCCATACCATCGATAGTACCTCTTCTGGAGTTAACATCACCCATAACATCGCCCATGTACTCATTTGGTACGGTTATTTCAACCTTACAAATAGGTTCGAGTAAGATTGGTTGACATTTCTTAGCTGCGTCTTTTAAAGCCATTGAAGCAGCAATCTTATAAGCATTTTCGCTTGAGTCTACATCATGGTAAGAACCATCGTAGAGGGTTGCTTTTATATCAATGACTGGATAGCCACAGAAGATACCTCCGGATAAGGCTTCTTGTAATCCTTGATCAACTGGTTTGATAAATTCTTTAGGAATTGATCCACCCACGATATGATCAACGAATTCATAACCTTTACCAGGATTTGGTTCAAAGTGAATTTTGCAATGACCATATTGGCCACGGCCACCAGATTGACGAATATATTTACCTTCAGCATCGCCCGGAACCTTAATGGTTTCACGGTATGAGACTTGAGGTGCGCCAATGTTGGCTTCAACTTTAAATTCCCGCTTGAGTCGGTCAACAATGATATCAAGGTGAAGTTCACCCATACCCGAGATAATAGTTTGCCCTGTTTCTGGGTTAGTATAAGCTCTGAATGTTGGGTCTTCTTCTGCTAGTTTCATTAAACCAACTGTTAATTTATCTTGGTCAGCTCTTGATTTTGGTTCAATAGCTTCGGAGATAACTGGTTCTGGGAAAACCATTGATTCAAGCACAATTGGATCATCTTCACTACAAAGTGTATCACCTGTTGTTGTTGATTTTAGACCAACTGCAGCAGCAATATCGCCAGCAAAGACTTCATCAATTTCACTTCTCGCATTAGCGTGCATTAAGACAATACGTCCAAGTCTTTCTCTAGTTCTCTTAGTTGAGTTATAAACATAACTCCCCGCTTTAATTGAACCAGAATAAACTCTGAAGAAGGCTAATTTACCCACAAATGGGTCAGCCATAATCTTAAAGGCTAAAGCTGAAAAAGGAGCTTCATCATCGGTTTTTCTTTCTTCTTCTTTACCATCAAGTGTAGATCCAACAACGTGAGGAATATCACTTGGGCAAGGTAAGTAATCGAGAACTCCATCAATACATGGTTGAATTCCTTTATCTTTATAAGCAGAACCTACAAAGACTGGGAAGAATTCACCCGAGATACAGCCCTTACGGATTGCTCTTTTAATGACTGCGACCTCAGGTTCTTTACCTTCGAGCACATCCATCATGAGTTCATCATCGAAGTTAGCAACTTTTTCAAGTAGTTCACTTCTTAATTGTTCACATTTGTCTTTTAAG
>JAQUTO010000131.1 GCA_028694305.1 Bacilli bacterium | reverse complement strand
CAGTCGAAAAACCAAGCATCGGGGCAATGTCGGAATTGCTTTGCTTAGTCAATACTGGCATCTAGGAATTGGAACTATATTATTTAATGCTTTAATTAAACAAGCCCAAGAGTTACATTTAGAACAAATAGAATTAAACTTTACTGAAGGTAACTTCCGAGGCCAAGGTTTATATGAAAAGATGGGCTTCAAGATTGTTGCTAAACTCCCAAATGCCTTTATCTTTCCTAATGGTGAACGCCACGCAGAATATACAATGATTAAAGAAATAAAACCACTCTAGGGTGGTTTTACTTTTGCTTTAAATCACAGATATCGGCCAGTTTCTTGGCTAATTCTTTTGGCTTGGCCAAATATTCTAAGACTAATTTATGACCTTTATCATCTTCAACTACAACATTCAAACTCCGAATGCCTATCTTAGTCACATCTTTGATGTAGATGGTATCAAGTTTTTTTGGTCGGTTGAAGCGATGAAAGACGATTTTTTCACGGTCCACATTAAACAAGGAATATTTAAACTCTGTAAAACAATGAAGAATGATATAAAGAATTAAGACAACTTCCACGACAATTAAAGTAATTAACATGGAGGTGTCACTATACAAGGTTGGATCAAAAAACATATAAGCAAAGACTAAGAAAATAATGATTGCTACCACTGAACCAACTGAATTCGTAATTACTCGTAATAACGAAAACTTTTGAGTATATAAAGATTCTAGGGGTTTTTTATTAGTCGAAACCATGAAGTTGTCCTCCACCGTTTGCGAGATTATCTAAGTTCTTACCAAAAGCCTTAGAAGACATCTTGTTAGAACGATCAATTTTGGCATAGTAAACAAAAGCTGAGCAGATTAGTTTGATTGAAACAATCAAAGTTACTAGCATTGCGACATAAGTAATAAAACCATTGAGATCAGGATGAATGATTGGTCTTTGCGCTAATTGTGGCCAGTCACTAATGAGTTGAATACCAAACATTTCGGTGGTTGGCCAAGTAATGACAGGGAAGAACTCTTTGGCAATTTGTAAGATGACGCTAAAATCACCCTTTAAAACTAACCAAACATATAAAGATAGACCAATACCAGTCAAGATTAAAATTCGAATATACCAACGATTAAATAAGTAGAGGTTCTTAGACTCTCTTCTAAAAACATAACTTCTAAATTGAACGGGAGTTGTAATCAGATTATATTGAACTAAGTCATACATATATTCATCGATTTTACGACCCTTACGGTCTTTAACTGCTAATAGAAGTCTAACTAATAAACCGAGCAATAAGAAGACACATAAAACAATTGCAGCAATTATTCCAATTGCGCGTTTTTCTTTTTGATTAAGCTCAATCAATAGAGGTAAAAAGGTCAATAATTTACTCATTGTTATTACCTCCATGATCATCTAAATCTTTGGTGACATCTTCCGCATTAACTTCCGAGACTTCAGGTGAACTACTGTGAGTAGTTGAATCTGGGGTTGGTGGGATAGTTGAAGTGGGAATAGGCGAAGGTGTGACTAAACTTTGTTGATAAGCATTAACTTGGGCCTCTTTCATCTCTTGATATGCTTTGGCATTGGCAATCTTTTCCTTGAGTTTCAAAGTTAAAGCATCATCGTGTTTAAAACTCTTGCCCTTGAAAAACATTGGGATACTCACTAATTCTAAAATTAAGTAATCTAAGATGATGTAAATCACAAGCAAAGCCAACGCTAAAACGATTAGTGGTGATAAGACCACTAATAAAAAGCCATAACCGACAGTTTTTAGCAATGCTCCCATGTGTTACCTCAATTCATAAATAGTATATACTATTTAAAGTACCTTTTGTTGTGATTTATTTTGAAGAAATAATAGATGCCACCAATAAAATATGTGCTTCCTAGTGCTGATATAGTCAAAATCAACTTATCTTGGGGCAAGAAATAGAGAAGTGGAATCGTAATAATTAAGACCGATATACAAAGTAAAACTAATAGTAATTTCTTTTTATCACGGTTAATGATAATAAAATAATAAATAATTGGAACTTCAAACATAATGAAGAGTAAACCAAAGACTAAAGTTAAGATACTATCTGTTGGTTGAATACAAGTTAAAATTAAAGTGACTAAGGCTAAGATAATATAGGAAATATCAATTGATTCAAAGGCTCTAAATTCAATTTTAAACTTCACAGCTTCATTTTTAATAACATAATGCATCAAGGTAGCTTCTGCCAACGAATAGATTAAGAGTAATGGACATGCAAACTTTTGGTTTTCCATAGATGAGAGTTTAAATAAATCCATTAAGACACTAATGATATCGATTTGATATAGCCATTTAATGATTAGAGCCGATAACAAAAATAGACCCATCTGCACAAAAGTCATAATATAGATTGTCTTAACATTATCATATTTTCTTTTGATTAAGAACCCATAAAATAAACCACTAATTAGAACTGGTAAAATCAAAAGAAGCGCATTGAATGGATCAATCAATAAACAAGTGATTAACGTCGCCCCGACAAAAATGAATGTTTCCCGCCATTTATTTCGTAAAGTATACAAAGCACAAAATAAGGGGGCGAGTAGCATCAAAAAGATTTCTGCCCCAGGGATAAAGCGCGGAATTAATAAGATTATGACGTAGAAGGCTAGGAGCAATGCACCCCAAGTTAAAGCGTTAACTTTCTTCATAATAAAATTATAACATACTCCCACTAAACAAGTATTAAAAAGCCACTTTGTCATATAGTAATATGACAACAAATATGGTAAAATATAGGAAA
>JAQUTO010000130.1 GCA_028694305.1 Bacilli bacterium | reverse complement strand
CATTTGGTCCTGGTGATACAGTGAAAGTTCACGTACGTATCGTAGAAGGCGACAAAGAAAGAATCCAAAATTTCCAAGGTGTTGTTATTGCAAGACGTGGAACAGGAATTTCTGAAACCTTCATTGTAAGAAAAATGTCTTCCTCTGTTGGAGTTGAAAGAGTTTTCCAAATCCATTCACCATTAATTGCTAGAATCGAAGTCTTAAAACGTGGTAAAGTTAGACGTAGTAAGTTATTTTACTTACGTAATCGTTCTGGTAAGGGTGCAAGAATTAGTGAAGATCGTAAACTCACAGTACAAAGTATCGCTGAAGAAGCCAAGCTTAAGGCCATTGAGCCAGAAGTTAAGGACACTAAAGGCGAACACGCTGAAAAGCCTGATGATGCTAAACACCAAGCCGCTCCAAAAGCAGCTGAAGTTAAACCAGCACCACAAGCAAAACCAGTCGAAGAGAAAAAAGAAGCAGCTCCAAAAGCTGAGTAGTGACACTAAAAGAGCGATTAGTCGCTCTTTTCTTTTGCTTTTATGTTAAAATATGACTATGCAACTAGAAGATAAGTTAGAACAAAAGAGTAAATCTTTCAAAATACTTTGGATTATCGCCATTTGTGTGGTGGTTTTTCTTGTTTCATATTTGGCTGGTAGTTACTTATATTCTCCATTTTATGTTCTAGGAGAAAGTATGGAACCAACCCTTTATGAACATGACATCGGCATCAAGACCAAGATTATCTTTGGAATTCAACGTTTCGACATTGTTCTAGTCGATGATGGTAGCGAATATAACTTAATTAAACGAGTAATTGGTTTGCCTGGTGAAAATGTTCGTTATGAGGGTACAACTTTGTATATCAATGGTGAGGTTATAGCTGAAGATTTCATCGATGAAAGTGCTAAAGCCTACACTTGTTATAGTAGTAGTTATGGCATTTGTAGTAGTGCTGGTCTTGATTTAGATGAGAATTCATACTTTGTTATGGGGGATAATCGGGCAGTTTCAATCGATTCAAGAGCCTTAAGGGGATTCCAATATACCAAGAATCAAATAGTAGCCAGAGCCTTCTTCCTCTATGGGGAAAGCGCTGATGGTAAGAATTTTAAATTCTATTTTCCAAAGTTTTTATAAGGAGTAATTATGAAGCAATATCAATGGTTTCCAGGGCATATGGCTAAAGCCCTTAAAGAAATAGATGAGCGCATCAAGGTAATTGATGTAGTTTTGGTTTTGCTTGATGCTAGAGCTCCTTATTCTTCCTTAAATCCGAAATTACAAGGAATAATTCAACATAAACCAACCATTTACATCTTAACTAAAAGAGATTTGGCTGATCAAAAAATCACAAATCAATGGCTTAATTACTTTAAAAAAGAAGAATCTAAGGCCATTGCAATTGATGTAAATCATGATAATTTGAATGTCATAGATAAAGAAGCCGAAGTCATTATGGCTCCTAAATTTGCCCGAGAAAAAGCCAAAGGAATTAAACCTCGCGCTATTCGATATTTAGTGGTAGGCATTCCAAATGTCGGCAAGTCTACTTTGATTAATCGCTTAGCCAAAAGGAAAGCAACTGTGACTGCAAATCGGCCGGGAGTTACCAAAGCTCAACAATATATCAAAGTCAATGAGCGAATGGAATTACTTGATACGCCAGGAGTCTTATGGCCAAATTTTGATGATAATACGATTGGAACAAAACTAGCAATGATAGGAACTATCAAGCAAGATATTTTACCTCAAGAAGATTTGGCATTACAGATTCTAAACCTTTTAACAACGAATTATCCGCTTTCATTGCAGAGCTATTATGAGATTATAGAAACTCCTGTTTTAGATGAAAAACAAGCCTACAATATGCTTAATGAAATTGGTCTAAAACGTGGTTTCTTGCTCAAAGGAAATAACGTGGATATTACGCGTTCTATCACAACTTTAATCAAAGACTTCCAAAGTGGAAAAGTAGCGAAAGTTTCGCTAGAAATACCTGGTAATGACACATGGCAAACCGTCGGTACGAAAACTCTTTAATTAGAGAAGGATTCCCGAATGTTGTTGGACTAGATGAAGCGGGTCGAGGCCCACTGGCTGGTCCTTTAGTTGTGGCTGCGGTTATTTTTCCTAAGAGCTATTCGAATAGTGAAATAAATGACTCCAAACAATTAAGTGATAAGAAGAGAAGAGAATTAGAAATTGAAATCAAAAAGCACGCACTTTTTTATCACGTGGAAGAAGTTTCTTTAGAAGATATTGATCGTTACAACATTTATCAAGCCAGTAAAATTGGCATGATTCGTTGCTTGGATCACTTGGCAGGTAAGTACGATGCCATCTTGACTGATGCGATGCCTTTAGAAAACTATACTTGTCCAATGATTAGTTTAATCCATGGTGATGCGTTGTCTTTGTCTATTGCCGCTGCATCTATCTTGGCCAAAGTTCACCGGGATAATATTATGTTAGAGTTTGATAAGATTTATCCTCAATATGATTTTAAGAAAAATAAGGGATATGGAACTAAGGAACACTTACAAGCTTTAGAAAAATATGGAGTGACTCCAATCCATCGCAAAACCTATGAGCCGATTGCAACTATGCTAAAACCAAACCTCTTCAATTACAATAAATAATGCCTGCGGGCATTTTTTATTAGGAAAAAGGGAAAAATCTATCTATGTAAGTCTTGAGGTGAGTCTATGGATAAAATACGAACTGTTAATGATGTATTACTTTATTTTGTATTGAAGCATGAGGGCGATTGGGGCAAAATCTATGATAGTATTTGGAAAAAAGAAGATAT
>JAQUTO010000129.1 GCA_028694305.1 Bacilli bacterium | reverse complement strand
ACAACACCAAAAAGATGTTGTTCATCAATCACACATAATCCTAGCTTTTGGTAATGAACACTCTCTTGAATTAAAGCATGAGTTCCAGTGATAATTTGACTCTCCCCATTGCTAATACTTGTTAAAGCTTCCTTGCGTTCACTACTTGAAAGTGAACCGACAAGCAAAGTAACTTTAATATTGAATGGTTTAACGAGTTTAGAAATTGTCTCATAGTGTTGGCGAGCCAAGATATCAGTTGGAGCCATAATGGCACTTTGGTACCCCGCGCTGACAGTTGCCAACATACTAATTAAAGCCACAATAGTTTTGCCACTTCCCACATCGCCTTGTAAGAGTCGATACATAGATTTAGGGCTTGCTAAATCAGCTAAAATTTCTTGGACAGCTTGCTTTTGATCTGTTGTTAGTTGGTAAGGTAAAGAGGCAATAAAATCGTTAACTAAACCAATATTTATGGTTTTAGCACTGGAAACAGTGTTTAAACTCACACTTCTTAGCTTTTGCATAGTTAAAGAATAAACTAAAGCTTCCTCATATTTTAAATATCTTTTTGCTTGTTTTACTTCCACTAGACTACTAGGGAAATGGGCCCAGTAATAAGCTTGTTTACGTCCAACAAGACGATATTTTGCTAAGTATTCACTTGGCACAATCTCGTTGAGTTTATTAGAGTCACAAAGTTGGTCATAACTATATTTTACAACCCTGGCAAATTCATAATCTTTCACGCCATGAATTAAGGAATAAGTCGGTCTAATTATAATTTTATCCAAATCTTTAATAAATAAATCTGTCGCATTCACTTCACGATGGTAATAATCAAGTTTACCAGCCACTAGAACTGGTTTACCAATAATAATATTGGAGTAGTAATAATCACGATTAAAAACCACAATTTTGTATTCATCGGCTAAATATGCCACTTTAAATGAAAAGCGATTCAAATTCTTTTTAATTCTAAAAAGGCGGTCTTTAGCAATTACCTCACCTTTAATAACTACTCTTTCATTATCAAAATCTTTGGAAATATTGGTTGGAGTGTAATCAGCGTATTTGCGGGGCAAGTAATTCAGCACTTGAAAAGGGGTTTCTAAACCTAATTTGGTTAAAAACTCAGCTCTTTTTTTAGTGATATTGAAAGCAAAATCCACTGTTTTACCTCCAAAAAAAGGGGCAACCCCTTTTTATTCTACTCCAAAATAATAGAAGTAAACTGGTTGATCTCCTTCATGAAGATCGGTCTCAATCTTATATTCTTTGGAAATCTTAGTTGCTAACTTTTCGGCTTCATCTTTACTCACATCTTCACCATAAATAATGGTGACAATACTGCTATCAGGACTAATCATCTTATCAAGTAATTTGAAGCAAGCATCACTGAGTCGTTTTTCAGAAGCCACAATCTTTTTAGTTCCTAAAATACCCATAAAATAGTTCTTTTTGATTCTAATATCATCTATTACGGTATCTTTGATTGAGAAAGTAACTTGACCCGACACTACGCGTGAAACTGCATCTTTCATCTCTTCGAGGTTGGTTTCAACATCCACATCAGGATTTAGCATCATACAGGCACTTAACCCTTCATTAATAGTCTTTGTTGGGATAATTTGGACGTCTTTGCCTTCACTAACTTGGGCAGCTTGTTCAGCAGCCATCAAGATATTTTTATTATTTGGTAAAATGAAGATGTAATCAGCATCAACATTATCTAACGCCTTAACAAAATCTTCGGTAGCAGGGTTCATACTTTGACCACCAGAAACAATGTAATCGGCATTTAAACTCTTAAACATCTCATCTAGCCCAGAACCGACTGAAACAGTAATAATGGCATACTTTTTATGCGTTTTAGTTGGTTTTGCTGTCTCTTTAGGTGCAGCAGTTGCCACTTCTTTCTCGCCACCAGTCACGATAGATCCATTAGTTAAATGGGTGTGTTGTTCTTGCATATTTTCAACTTTTAAAGTGACAAATTCCCCGTATAATTGGGCATAATTGAAAACTGCGCCTGGTTTTAAGGTATGGACGTGAACTTTCACAAGTTCTTCATCTCTAACAATAACAATTGAGTTACCAATGGATTCAAGGAAACCTTTAAAGACACTTTCATCAAATGACTTCTTTTTGCCAGTTAAACCTTGATTAGCTAGTCTTAAAATAAATTCAGTGCAATAACCAAATTCATCATTTTTAAACTTAGATTGGACATTTAAGGCTTCGACTCTTTCTTCTTGCTCAGCGTGAGGCAAAGAAATTTGCTTTCTTTCAATAATCTCACCTTTTAAGCCAAGTAACATACCTTCCATAACCCGAACTAAACCGGCACCACCAGAGTCAACAACACCGACTTCTTTTAGAACTGGTAATAAATCTGGCGTTCTGGCTAAAGAAGCTTCGGCCTCAGTAAGTAAGCATTCCATAGCTTCACCAATGGTCTTGAGATTAGGCACTTCACTAGCTAAATGAGCACTAGATTCACGAATAACGGTTAAAATAGTGCCTTCCACTGGCCGCATAACTGCTTTGTAAGCAATTTTGCAACCACTTGTCCAAGCATCAGCAAAACCTTGAATATCAATGGTTTCTTTGCCTTCAATACTTTGCGCGAAACCTCTAAAAATTTGTGACAAAATAACACCCGAGTTACCCCGAGCGCCCATTAATAAACCTCTTGAGAAGGCTTTACCAATATCGCCAATTGCGACATTTCTAATATTCATAATCTCTTTGGCACCGGAAGTAATTGCTAAGTTCATATTCGTCCCAGTATCGCCATCTGGCACTGGGAAGACATTTAAAGCATCCACTTCTGGATAGTGGTTGAATAAGTTATTTGCCC
>JAQUTO010000128.1 GCA_028694305.1 Bacilli bacterium | reverse complement strand
CAACCAACCAAGTTGCTAATCTAGTGGTTGATGGCGAGATTGTCATCCCTTTTGCTGCGCCTATGTCACTTACTTTATATAAAAAGGGTGAGATGGATGAATATTATCCAGAATATAATAGTTTAATGCAAACATTACATAAAGAAGCGGATCGTTACCACAATTATCCGGGTATTAATAATCTTAAAACCATTAATGATAGTTATGGAAGTGGTGAAGCCATTGTTATTAATTCTGATTTATATAATCTATTAGAACAAGCTTTATCTTTAAGTGAGTTAACAGATGGCTACTTTAATCCAACTATTGGTACTCTTAGTGATTATTGGTCACCAATAATTAATGGCGAAGTCAGCGAAATCAATGATAATAAAGTTCAAAGCGCCTTAACTTGTGTTAGTAGTGTGGCTGAATTAAGAAATGTTATTAAGTTAGATAAGGCCACTTCTAGTGTGACTTTTAATACTATTCCAGGTTGTGAAGGCAAAGGGGTCATCTCTTTAGGGGGAATTGCCAAAGGTTATGCTTTGGATGTTGCTGCCTCTTTATTTAGTGATACCAATGTCTTATTAGATGGCGGTAGAAGTAGTATGCGCACACTTGGCACTAATCCAAATCCAAAAAGAGATACATGGAATATTGCAATTCTTTCTCCATATAACACTAACCTTGGTGTTTTGGCTTTAAAAGGAGATTTAGCCTTTTCAACAAGTGGGGATTATGAACAAGCGGTTGTAATTAATGGAGTGCGTTATCACCATATCATTAATCCATATACCGGTTATAGTGAGAATTATTATCGTTCAATCTCTTTATATTCAACAGGTAATGCCACCGTATTAGATGCTTTATCTACTGCTTTATTTAATGTGGGTGGGTTAGGTGATCTTCAAAGTATTATAAGTCACGTAGAAAAATACTACGGAATTAAGATTGAAGTTTTACTAGAACAAGAAGTTGAAGATGAAAAACTTAATATCTATGCCACAAATACATTTTATGGGGCGATGTTAGATAGCGAATGGAGTAACTCTATTAATCATTTATATGTTTTAGGAGAGTAGGATGGATTTAAAACACAATAAAACAGATTATGTCATTTACAGTGTTTGTTTAGCAATAATTATGGCTTTACTTATTGCTTTTTTAAGTGTGCGGACCGTTCCAAGTAGTAAAGCTAATGTCTATTATGATAATAAACTAGTTTATACATTGGACTTAAGTAAAGATGAAACCTGGACAATGCAGCAAAAAGATTATCCTTTGTTATTGGCCAATTTAGTGATTGAAGTTAAAGATCATGCAGTTAGAGTCAAAGATGAAGAATCACCAAAGCATTATTGCTCAATCTTAGGTTATCAAAGTGAAGCGGGGACGAGTATCATTTGTGCTCCGAATAGTGTCAAGATTGTCATTGAAGGAGATAACGCAATTGATTTTCAGCCAGGAGGTGTTAACTAATGAACACTAAAATGGTTGTTCGCTTTGGCATCTTCTTAGCTTTAGCTTTACTTATTGGGTATCTAGAAAGTTTAATTAATTTACCTTTCTTATTCCCGGGGGCAAAACTTGGGCTTGCCAATATAGTTGGCTTATTAGTTTTAGCTTATTATGGGCGGAAATACTATGTTTTATTTGCTCTATTAAGGGTGGTTTTAAGCGCCTTGTTATTTACCGGTTTTGGCTTAAGCTTTTTTATCTCACTTGGTGGAATGGTTTTATCGGTAATTACGGTTATAGTGGTCTCAAAATATACTAAAGCATCTATTTATGGCATTTCTTGTGCGAGTGCAATTATGCATGGGTTAGGACAAGTTATTGTGGTTGCCATCGTTTATCAAACTTGGTTATTACTTAACTACGCCTTATTTATGGCAATTCTCGGTTTAGTTACCGGTCTAATTGCAGCGGGTGTGGCTGCTAGTATTTTAACTCGGTTAAAGAGTGTTAAAGAAAGTTAATCGCTGTTGCAATATCTAGTAGATATTGCTAAAATATAATTAAAGATAGGTTCGTTGGGAAATACCAAGTATTTTCCCTTTACATAGAAAGGATGATAATATGAAATATCAAATCGTCGGTAAGAACGTTTCTATTACTGAAGGAATGGAAACAAAGATTGTCAAGAAGTTGACGCCGCTAGAAAAGTTCTTTATTGTGAAGAACGCCGAATGTCGGGTGGTGGTCTCAATCGTGCCAGATGGTCAAAAGATTGAAGTGACAATTCCTACTAAGTTTGGACCAGTCCGGGCTGAAGTTGTTGATCGCGATTTGTATGCAGCCATTGATCTTGTGGTTGATAAACTCCAAGAACAAATCCGCAAAGCCAAATCCAAGTTGGATCGGCGGCACAGAGATAGTCTAGGTGAAGCCTTTGTTTTAGCCGAGATTAAAGATTTAGATGAAGCACCAGAAGAATTAGTTAGAACTAAATCTATTGATGTCGATACAATTGACTTAGATACTGCGATAGCAGAGATGGAATTATTAGGCCACTCTTTCTATATTTATCGCGATGAAGAAGATAATAAGATTGCCGTTGTTTATAAGAGAATAAATGGAGGATATGGCCTCATTGAAGTCGAAAATTAAAGATTACCGGTCTTAGGACCGGTTTTTTTAGACATGAACGTTTTAGTATGCTATAATTTTAAAGACTGGAGGTAGATAATATGCAAGATGGCTTAATTAAAGTTAGTGCTGTAACTCCGAAAATTAAAGTTGCTGACTTAGCTTATAATGAGAAAAACATTTTAGAATGCATGAATCAAGCCTTTGAAAAGCAGGTAAAAATCTGCGTTTTTCCTGAACTTTGCATTACCTCTTATAGTTGTGGCGATTTATTTATTCAAAGAGCCTTATTAGATGGCGCTAA
>JAQUTO010000127.1 GCA_028694305.1 Bacilli bacterium | reverse complement strand
CGGCAGCCATATTTGACCAATTAACAGAACATTCTAAAGTATCAGTAACAATCCCAAAATCTTGCAAAGTATCTCTTAAGAATGGGTCACTAAATCTCCCCTTTTCCCAAGATTTTGTGACTGCACCAGTTAAACTCATCCCACCAAAATGGTGAGCAACACGGCGGATATTACGGGCCACATTTTTGCCATAGCCTTTTTCACCATCAGTAAAGCCTAAGAAGAGACATTTCTTGTTATCTTCCATACCTCTAGCTTTAAAGAGTCTAACTAAAGGTGATTGATCAATGCCATAAAGGCGCATCATTAGTTCTGTTTCTTCACTATCACTTAATCTGAAGACCGAAGCAAATCCAGCTTCACATTGCATCATTTCCCTGGCCGCTGCCATGGCAGTTGGCCAATCTTTAAACATATAGGAGAAACGAATCCGATTCTCTGGCATAAAACGAAATACTCTTAAAGTAACTTCAGTTAAAACGCCAAAAGCCCCTTCACTACCCATCATGATTTGATTGAGTGATGGACCAGTGGCTTCTCTAGGACAATTTGAAGTTACAATCTTGCCAATTGGAGTTGCATATTTTTGGGATAAAACAATATCTTCAATCTTACCATAATATGTTGAATTTTGACCGGCACCTCGGGTTACAACCCAACCACCGACTGAACTGTATTCAAATGATTGCGGAAAATGGCCACAAGTATAAGCCCTTTTCGTTTTAAATTCTTTTTCAGCATTATTTAATAATTCTTCTAAGCGTGGACCACTCATCCCAGTTTGAACAGTGATGGTTTGATCTATTTCATTGAACTCAATTACTTTATTATAACGGAGTCGCATATCTAAAGATATGCCACCCTTCATACATTCTACGCCTCTTGTGACACTGCTACCACCGCCATAGACATAGACAGGAATCTTTGATGTGGCACAATAAGCAACAATCTTTTCGATTTGTTCGCGGGTATCAGGATAAATAACAGCATCTGGTAAATTCTCAATGACTTTCTTCCGTAATCTAAGGACATCATACATCGTCTTACCATAAGCCACTGAAAGCCGCGAATAATCATCGGTTTTAACAAACTCTTTACCCACGACACTTTGGAAAAATTCTAAGTGTTTAGTCTTCAACTTAGAAGGAATATCAAATTTAACTTTGTCTAAACCTAAATCCACATCATAATGAGAAAAATAGTTATCATCCAACTTAAAGATTGACTTCATGAGTTTATAAAGATTCTCATTTGGAATCTTGACTTCACTTGGAGTCCCCCATTTAAAGATGGAACGATAAGTATCTTTACTATAATCTTGTTGGAACCACTTTGGTTCAAATCCTTGGTATGGCTTAGACATAATTAATCTCCCTTCTTATAACTAGTGGAAATCTCTCTGATTTTCCGATATAAAGGCTTAAGGCTAGGATAGATATGGGTATAAATCTCACTAAATGTTCTCTCATAGAATTCATGAACTTTGGCATCTGGTAAGAATGGTTTTTGATAATGGACCATGCTCTTAATGGCCTCATCAAAATCTTTGAATTCATTTAAAGCGACAAACGCCACCATACTTGAACCAACACCGCAAGCTTCATAAGTTTGAATCCGCATAACAGGAACTCCAAACATATCAGCGGTAATTTGGCAAATCTCATCAGATTGAGATCCTCCTCCACCCACGGCAATTGAAGTAACAGTGCGTTTACTACGTTTTTCTAATCTTCTAAGTCCATCTAGTAAGGCATAACCAATACCTTCAATAATGGCTCGATAAATATGAGCCCGACTATGTTCACTACCAAAGCCAATAATACAACCCTTAGCTTCTGGAGTTTTTAAGGCTGGTGACCAATAAGGTTGTAAAAGTAAACCATCACTCCCTGGTGGAATTAGTTTTAATTCTTGATTCAAGATATCTTCTGGAGCACAGCCTTTTTTGCTGGCTTCAATCACTTCCCGATTAGCAAATTCTTGTTTAAACCAACTGACCATCCAATATCCTCTAAAGACTTGAACTTCTGGATTATAAATATCTTTAACTACGCCAGGATAAGCTGGTAAGAAAGTTTCTGGTGAAACATAATCTTTCATGGACATTTGAACAGTGGCTGAAGTGCCAAAACTTAAGGCCGCCATTGAATTATCATAAACACCGACACCTAAAGTTTCACACTCTTTATCAGAACCAGTAGCAATTAATGGTAATCCTTCTTTAATCCCCGTTAATTCACTGGCTTTTTTAGTGATGTAACCTAAAACTTCACCCGGCGATTTTAAAGGAATTAATTTATCTTCATCGACTTTAAAGACTGGGAATTGAATATTATTCGGTTTTTGCCAGCATTTATTCTTATAATCAAATGGAATATGGCCAACTTGAGAAGCATAAGAGTCAACTAATTCACCAATTAGGCGGTAAACAAGTAAAGAACTATAACTGATATACTTATAAGTCTTGGCCCAGATTTCTGGTTCATTTTCAATTATCCAATTACTCTTAGTAATCTTTCTTTGATCTTCTAAAGCTTCGAGCATTCCTACTAGTGAAAAGGATAATCTTGATTTAGTTGGTAATGGTTCTTCGCATTTTGCGGCTCTTTGGTCTAGCCAAACCATAATATCCCGTAAAGGTTCGATATTTTTATCAACGCAAACAAAGGTATCACGAATAGTGGTGACTGTGACAGCTTTAATCTCCTTCACTAACTCTGGATTATGCTCATGGATTAATTTAGAAACCTTAACTAAGGCGTTCCAATAAACACTTGGATGTTGTTCGGCATAACCCGGTTTAGTTGAATAGTAAGGAGCAAACTTTTCTTGCTCTTTAGCTACCACATTACCTTTCTTGTCAACTAATAAGGCTCTAGTTGATTGTGTCCCACAATCAAACGTTAGAATTAAAG
>JAQUTO010000126.1 GCA_028694305.1 Bacilli bacterium | reverse complement strand
TCTCAAAAATGGAAAAACAAGCCACTAGACTAGAAGAATTGACTGATTTAATCGCAAAACAAAGAGAAATTGTTATTAATTGTGGCCAAAAGCTTGATCAAAAACGATTAATTGCTTCAAAAGACTTGATTCAACAAATTTCCAAACATTTAGCAGACTTGTATCTGAAAGATGCTCAATTTGGTGTTATTCTTGATCCATTACCGGAACCAAATGCTCAAGGCATTTCTAGTTTTGAATTTAGTGCCAGTTTAAACCCAGGGACACCATTAAGGCCTCTAGTTAAAATTGCTTCCGGTGGTGAAATGAGCCGTCTTATGTTGGGGTTAAAGATAGTTTTTAATACTTTATATGGCATTTCTACCTCAATTTTTGATGAAATTGATGTTGGTGTTAGTGGTAAAGTTGCGCGTGCAGTTGGTCTTAAAATGGCCGAACTTGCTAAAACTACGCAAGTTATTTGTATCACACATTCACCACAAGTAGCCTCAATCTCAAAGAATCATTATATCGTTGAAAAAGCCGTCATTGATAATAATACTTTTACTAAAGTACATTTACTTAATCAGAATGAACAAGTCATTGAGATTGCCAAGATGCTATCGCCAGGTACCAAAGTTAGTGAAGCAGCTATTGCTAACGCTAAAGAATTATTAAAATAAAGTTATACGAAGTCATAAGAATTCTTCTTTTTAATATCTAATAATCTTGGTATAATAATACTGAGGTGATGCACAATGAGTAAAACCATTATTCATGTTGACATGAATGCTTATTTTGCGACTTGTGCTCAAATCATCTATCCTCAATACAAAGGAAAACCACTGGCTGTTGGTGGTCAAGGTAGTCGTTCAATTATATCAACAGCATCATATGAGGCTCGTAAGTATGGAGTGCATTCAGCAATGCCTACTTATCAAGCCAAAAGATTATGCCCAAATCTTATTATTGTGAGTCCAGATTTTAAAGTATATGAACGTTTTACTAACCAATTCGTTGATATTATCCGCAAATATGCAACCAAAGTTGAAATAGCAAGTATTGATGAATGTTATGCAGATATCAGCGATAATCTTAAACAAACAACGTTAAAACCATTACAGTATATCAAGAATATCCAAGATGAAATATATCATCAAACTGGCCTATCTTGTTCTATTGGTGTTGCTCCCAATAAGTTTTTAGCCAAGATGGGTAGTGATTATAAAAAACCAATGGGACTAACAGTCATTAGAAAGAAGGATGTTCCGGCTATTCTATGGCCAATTCCAATTGGTGATATGTATGGTTGTGGTAAGAAAACCTCTAAATTATTACAAGAAGAATATGGAATCAATACAATTGGTGACTTAGCTAATAACACTAATCCTGTTGTAGTCAACAAACTGGGTAAACTCTATGAAGTCTTACATAGTTGGGCTAATGGTGAGGGTAGTGATAATGTTAGCGAAGAAATCGATGATCCAAAAAGCATTGGTAACTCCCATACCTTATATTATGACACCAACAATTATGATGATTTATTAAAGGAAATAGATGAATTATCAACGCATGTATCTAAAAGAGCAATAAAGTATGAATTATATGGAAATAGTTTACAAATAACTATAAAATATGCTGATTTTCATAGTATTGTTAGGGATAAAACATTAGATTATCCATTTAATGATGCCAAAACCATCTATTTAAATGCAGTTCAGCTCTTTGATGCTAACTACAATAGTGAGAATAATATCCGGCTTTTAGGGGTAACACTTAAAAATGTCGGTCCTTTGTCATCTTTTGTAAAACAATTGTCACTTTTTGATGATAAAAAGAGCAAAAATTCATTTCAAAACACTAAAACTCAAGCAATTATCAAACGAATAAATGAAAAATTAGGCAAAGATTTATTAAAACCAGCATCTGATTTGAGAGGTAATAAACATGATTGATTATAAAAAAGAGTTCCAAGAATACTTGGTAGTTAATCGTAGTTTATCTTTGGCATCATTAAATTCATATTTATCAGAACTAGATTTATTTAGTTATTATTGTTCAAAACATAATATAAAATTATGCGAAGTAAATAGCGAAGAGATAAGAGACTATTTAAAGTACCTTTCTAACGATGAACAAAATGCTAAAAATACCATTATTCATACAACTACGGTTTTAAGATCCTTTTATATCTTTATGGCTAAAATGCATTACCAAGATAAGAATCCAATGTTAATGATTGATCTACCAATCAAAGCCAAAACTTTGCCAACATTTATTACGCTTGATGAATTTAACCGAATCATGGATTGTATTCCTGAAGATACTAATGTCAATTTCAGAAACCATTTAATCGTGGAAATGCTATATGATAGTGGTTTTAGAATTTCAGAGTTATTGAACTTAACTTTAAATTCAATCGAGTTAGAAGCTCGAACCATTAAGTGTAAAGGCAAAGGTTCTAAAGAAAGAATGGTTATGATTGGTGATTATGAAAAAGAATTATTAATTCAATACCTAGATGAAATCAGGCCGCAACTAGTGGGTAATCATAAGACAAATCTCTTATTCGTTACCAATCGTGGAGGGGCTATGGATCGGAGTTACGTATTTAAGAAGATTAAAGAATATGCTTTAGCAGCTGGGATAAGTAAGAATATATCACCACATACTTTTAGACATTCATTTGCAACGAGTATGTTAGAGAATGATGCAGACTTAAGAACGATTCAAACCTTATTAGGTCATGGAGATATTTCAACAACACAAATCTATACACACGTAACGACAAAGCATTTAAGAGACAATTATAATAAGTATAATCCATTAAAAGGCTTAAAAGACGATAATAAGAAATAGTCTTAAATCAACATAATACTAATTATACGAAGTAATATCAAACAAAAGTAAAGGGGCTTTCTAGTAGTACCCCTTTTAATAGAAGGTAGAAATTATCTTAGCAATTTTCTCTAAATGCTCAA
>JAQUTO010000125.1 GCA_028694305.1 Bacilli bacterium | reverse complement strand
CAAGGTGGCAGTTTTTCTTTAGTAATGGTTCCAATCGCAATCGTTGGTTATTTCTATGGAATTGGTCCTGCCGTAATGACAGCTTTAGCGGCTGGTGTTTTACAAGGTCTCTTTGTCCCACCAACTTTTGTTAATTTTATGCAATACTTCTTAGATTATATCTGTGGTTTTGCGGTCTTAGGTTTTGCAACTATGTTTATTAAGAAAAGTGATAGAGATGATAATAAGAAACTTGTTCTTCATTTAATGGAAGGCATTGTCATTGTTTACATTGTTAAATATTTATGCCATGTCATTACAGGCACACTTTTCTTTGCTGAATATGCAGGAGATCAAATCGTTATTTTATATTCATTGACTTATAATTTAACTTATGTTGCTCCTTCCTTAGTGGCGGCATTAGTGGTAACACCACCAGCTTTATTGGCGGTTAAAAAACTTCCCCACTAAACTAGAATAGTTTATAATGGGAATGATTGAGGGTGAGAAAGGTGAAAAAAGCAAATAAAGTGACTATTTATAGCTTCAAACATAATGGCTCTTTTCATCGTCTTTGGGAAAACTCGATAGTTATCGAAGAAACACCCGATTATATTGTGGCGGGCAACTTAAGAGCCAAAGTCACCGAAGGTGATGGCCGAATTTGGGAAGCGAGAGAACCAGCAATCACTATCTTTTTTACTAAGAAGTGGTATAACGTTATTTGTATGTTACGCGATACCGGTATTCATTATTATTCCAATATTGCGTCTCCAGCCTTTCAAATCAATGATGAAATTACCTATATTGATTATGATTTAGATGTTGGATTATCGCCAGATAATAACATTCGGATCTTGGATGAAGGTGAATATCATCGCCACCAAGAAGAAATGCACTATTCTTTAGAACTAGATTATGTTCTTAAAGAAGCCTTATATGAAGTTTTAGACAATTGTAAAAAAAGGATATTCCCATTTGTGGATGAAAAAGTCCAAGAATTCTATCAAAAGTTTATTGAATTAAACAAAAATAAAGAGGGCGAGTAAGATGGAGTGGAAAGTTGTAACTAAAAATGAACAAGAAACCTTAAGGTTAGCAACCTTAATAGGTTCTTTAGTTCAGCCACATCAAGTGTTTTTATTAGAAGGCAATCTCGGGGCGGGTAAAACTATCTTTGCTAAAGGATTAGCCAAAGGACTAGAAATCAAAGATACAGTTAATAGTCCGACTTTTAATATTGTGAAGCCTTATTTCAAGGGGAGAATTCCTTTCTATCATATCGATGCCTATCGCTTAGAAGATAATCACCAAGACATCGGTCTTGATGAATATATCGATGGAAATGGCGTTTGTGCAATTGAATGGCCAAACTATGTTTCTTATCTTTTGCCTTTAGAATACATTCATGTGCAAATTAAGCGGATTGATGAGACAAAAAGGCAACTTGTTTTTACTCCTAAAGGGCAAGATAATGAAAAGTTTTTAAGTGAGGTGCAACAAAAATGGGAAGATATTTATTAATTGATACCTCCAATCGGTTTTTATCAGTGGGGATTGTAATAGATAATAAACTGGTGTATAAACTCCAATATGAAGCTTGGCAAAGACAATCTGAATTTGCAGTTTTGGAGATTCAAAAAGCTCTAAAAAAGGTAGGCATTACCCCTAAAGAATTAACCGGAGTTGTAGTTAGCAAAGGTCCAGGATCATATACCGGCATTAGAATTGCCTTAACTATCGGGAAAGTCTTAGCGTATTCCTTACATTTACCAATTATGGCTTTTTCTTCACTCCAAGTTTTAGCAGGAATGCAAGAACATTGTTTGGTCTTAATGGATGCGAGAAGTAACCGGGCTTATGTCGGTGAATATAATCAAGGTCAGGCGATTAACCCGGATTGTATTATGGCATTAGAGGAAATCCAATCTAAGCGGGGTAAGTTACCACTGATTGGTGATAAACACTTATTAGGAGAAGAAGACCAAGACATCGATATTATTCAAAACATGTTCGAATTACTTAGTGTCGGGAAATGGGAAGAGGATGTTAACTTAGTCCAACCTCAATACTTAAAATGAAGATTCGAGCAATGCAGACGAGTGATTTAGAACAAATTATGGTTCTAGAAAACGAACTTTATAAAACGCCTTGGAATCAGTCTTCCTATGAACAAGATTTAGCAAATAAACTCTCGCACCTAATTGTTCTAGAAGATGCCAGTAAAATCGTTGGATATGCTGGGATTTGGATTGTGAGTGATGATGCCACAATTACTAAAGTGAGCATCGCTAAAAATGAACAAGGCCAGGGCTTAAGTAAGTTACTTTTAAATCAGTTGATTGAACTAGCCAAACAAAGCAAGTGCCAACAAATTTCTTTGGAAGTTAGAATCCATAACAAAGTTGCGCACAGTCTCTATTTACAAAGTGGTTTTAAAGAAGTAAGTTTACGAAGAAATTATTATGACGATGGTGAAGATGCCATCTTAATGGTCAAGAAAATCGAGGGATAAATATGCGAAAGATTATTATGGGAATTGAGACCAGTTGTGATGAAACAAGTATCGCAATTTTAGAAGATAATACTAAGCTTTTGGCGAACGTGGTTTCTAGTCAAATTGATGTCCATAAAAAATATGGAGGAGTTATGCCAGAAATTGCATCACGTCTCCATGTTGAACAAATTACCATTGTCTTAGACCAAGCCTTAAAAGAGGCCGGGATTACAATGGACGATGTTAGTGCCATCGCTTTTACTAGGGGACCAGGTTTAATTGGGGCTCTTCATGTGGGAGCACAAGCTGCCAAGACTTTAGCTTTGGCTTTTGATAAACCCTTAATTCCAGTTCAACATATTGCAGGGCATATCTATGCTAATACTTATGCTTCTAAAAATAATTATCCTTGTTTAGCTTTGGTTATTTCGGGTGGGCACACTCAATTCATTTATATGAAAGAACCATTACATTTTGAAATTGTGGGTAGCA